>JAOUOC010000028.1 GCA_029880585.1 Gammaproteobacteria bacterium | reverse complement strand
AGCAAGATTGATGAAACGCTTGATTCATCCGAAGATAAAAATGTTGTAGATTCTGAAGCAATACAGCCGCAAGATGAACAGAAAGTAGCAGACACTCAGCAATCTGACTCGGCATCAGAAAGTTCAACTCCAGAAAGCGCTACGACGGAGACTGGTACAACCGAAGAAGATAAATCAGCTTCAACCAGTGAGTCATCATTTAAACAACCTGATTTTCTCAAAAAGAAAGAAAAAGACTGGGTTGAAGAGTTAACTGGTTATGTGACTGACTACTGGCAATATTTGGCTGGTCTTGCTGTTTTGATTCTCATTCTCGTTTTCCTGAAAATGAGAAAGAAGATGGGCGATGATGAGTTTAAAGATGATTTAATGAATAATTCCGGTGCGCTGAGTGCTACTGAATCTTTTGATATGCCAAATATTGATGGTGACGATATGCTTAATGATATTGGCATAGATGGAGCCAGCTCGGAATTTGATCAAGATCAGGGGGACCCTCTCAGTGAAGCAGATATTTATATTTCACACCAGAAATTTGATCAGGCAGAATCCATTTTATTATCAGCTATAGAACAAAATTCTATTCGTTCAGATCTGAAAGTGAAATTAATGGAATGCTATGCAGGTATGGGAGATCAAGAAAAATTCGAATCTTTGGCTCAGGAAGTTTCACAAGCTATTGATGCAAATGACTGGATGGCACAGGTTAATCATTTGAGAGATAATGTCTGGGGGAGTACGAATGATGATTCATTTGATTTACCTTCAAGTGATGATATTTTTAATAGCGACGATTTTAATTTCGATGACAGTGACAGCGGTGATGCCAGCATTGACATAACCACTGATTCTACAGAAGACTTTTCCACAGATGCTTTGGATCTGAATACCAATGATGATGCTGATGACACATTTGATTTGGATATGAATTTTGATCTGAATGATGATGCGGCTAATGCTGAAACAGAAACATTTAGTCTGGATGATGCACCTATTACCGATGATTCGATTGAAGAGTTTTCGCTTGATGATGTGATGTCTGATTCTGCTCCAGAGGCTGTTACACAAGTTGAATCGACTAATATTTTACCTGATGATGATATTTCACTAGATTTGGATGATGATTTCAGTTTTGATGATGATGAAATTTCTTTCGATGAAGATGCTTCAGGCGCTGATGAGATAGCCACCAAGCTTGATTTGGCAAGAGCTTATATTGATATGGGTGATGCAGAAGGTGCTAAAGAGATCCTTGAAGAAGTTCTTGCTGAAGGTAATGACGAGCAGAAGAGAGAAGCTCAGACACTTTTAAATAAATAGTTTTTTGACATAAAAGTTTTAAAGGCGGGTGACCGCCTTTTTTTTCGAAAATTATCAGTTTGTACTATGGAATCAACTCAAAGATCATGAATATTGCACTTGGTATAGAATATTCCGGTACTCACTACTGTGGTTGGCAAAGGCAGACACACTCTCCATCTGTACAACAAACACTTGAAAATGTTCTCTCTGAAATTGCAGATCATGAGGTGCAGGTTTATTGTGCTGGTAGAACAGATACTGGTGTTCATGCCACAGGGCAAGTTGTTAACTTTCAACTTAATAACCAACGACCATTAAAAGCATGGACAATGGGTGCTAATACCTTATTACCTGATGACATTAGTGTGGTTTGGGCACAGGAAGTTGAAGAGAATTTTCATGCTCGACATTCAGCTGTTTCGAGAAGATATCGGTATGTGATACAAAATACCAGTTATCCATCAGCAACTTTATCCAATAGAGTATTAAATTACCGTCAGGAATTAAATCACGAGAATATGCATATTGCCGCGCAATCATTATTGGGGGAGCAAAGCTTTGCATCTTTCCAGTCTTCTTCCTGTCAGTCCCCAACACCATTTCGCTGTGTACATGAAACAAATGTAATCCGTTTGAACGAGTTTGTAATTATTGAAATTCAGGCTAATGCTTTTTTACATCATATGGTGAGAAATATCGTTGGTTGTTTGTTAGAGGTAGGTGTTGGAAATCAGGATATTAACTATGTGAAGAAAATTTTATCCAGACAGGATCGTACACAAGCGCCAATGACAGCAAAAGCGCATGGGTTATATTTGGTCAGGGTTGGCTATCCTGAAAAATATGCTATCCCACAACTGCCATCAGGGCCTTTGATGTTACCTGATAACCTGAATGATTAGTGTTGAATTAAGATGCTTGGTGAAAAGTGAATTTTCTCTGTGTTAGCCGAATTCATGTTGATAAAATGCGAGATAAGACCAGTTTTAGCCTGCAATACTGTTTATATTAGTTTAAACAATGGTAGAATACGCGAAATACGATTTTATTTAATGAAGTTAGTAAGATGAGTTGGTTTGAACGAATATTACCTAAAAGAACAACTTCTGTAGCAGATAGAAGAAAATCTGTGCCTGAAGGTGTTTGGGCTAAATGTACAAATTGTGATTCTGTGCTGTATCGCGCTGAACTTGAAAGATCTCAAGAAGTTTGTCCAAAATGTGGTTTTCATATGCGCATTGCGGCCAGAACAAGACTCCATCATTTTCTTGATGATTCGAATTTACAAGAAATATCACCTGATTTAAAACCGGTTGATCTATTAAAATTCAAGGATTCAAAACGCTACAAAGATAGAATTACCGCTGCTCAACGCGATTCAGGTGAAAATGATGCATTGATTGCCTATAAAGGTGAATTAAAAGGATTACCACTTGTCGCCTGTTGCTTTGAATTTAATTTTATGGCTGGTTCAATGGCTTCTGTGGTTGGTGAAAAGTTTGTCAGAGCTGTAAATCATTCTATAAAAGAAAACATTCCATTGGTTTGTTATGCAACCAGTGGTGGTGCGAGAATGCAGGAAGCGTTAATTTCACTTTTCCAAATGGCAAAAACCAGTGCTGCACTTGCCAGAATGTCAGATAAAGGTCTTCCTTTTATTTCGGTATTGACAGATCCAACAATGGGTGGTGTTTCTGCAAGTCTTGCAATGTTGGGAGATGTTAACATTGCAGAACCTAATGCTCTGATTGGTTTTGCAGGACCTCGAGTTATTGAGCAAACTGTACGAGAAAAGTTACCTGAAGGTTTTCAACGCAGTGAATTTTTGCTGGATCATGGTGCAATTGACATGATAGTTGATCGCAGAGAAATGAGAGATAGAATAGCGAGTCTGTTGTTTAAGATGCAGAATATGGATTTACCTGAATCTGAAGAAGTAACCGAATAAAGTTTTCAGGCATGTATCTTTACACATACATGCCAGCTGCATATCCTGATGACCAGGCCCATTGAAAATTATATCCTCCAAGATGTCCGGTCACATCTAACACTTCACCAATAAAATATAATCCCTTGTGCAGATTAGATTCAAAGGTTTTAGAAGAAATATCGCCGGTATCTATACCGCCAAGTGTTACTTCTGCTACTTTATATCCCTGAACATCTTTTGGACTGATTTTCCAGTCGGTTAATAAATTCAGAAACTCTTGTCTTTGGACTTTGCTCAACTGATCAATTTTTGGATTGAATTTAAGCAAGGTTATAAAAAAATTGGCAATAGATTGAGAAAACTGTCTTGATAATAAAGTTTTAAGATTAATTTTAGGCGACTGTTTAATATTATCATCAAGCCAGACATCAGCATCAATTTCGGGCAGGAAATTAATATGTAATTGCTCCCCGTTTTGCCAGTAATTAGAAATTTGTAAAATTGCAGGACCACTTAATCCCTTATGGGTAAATAACATGGCATCGGTGAAATAAGTGTTTTCACAGGAAGCGGTAACCTTGACTGAATTCCCAGCCAAAAGTGAAGTTTTAAGCAGCAAGTCTTTATCAAGTAAAACAGGGGTTAAGCCGGCTCTTGTGCTAATAATCCTATGCCCAAATTGCTCTGCAATTTTATACCCATAACCACTTGCTCCCATTGTTGGAATGGATAAGCCGCCTGTTGCAATAACAAGTGAAGAGCAATTAATTAAGCCATTACTGGTGTTTAATAGATAATCACCTTCTGGTGATTGGGTAATTTTGAGAATATCAGTTTTTAGTTGTATTTTTGCACCGACCTTTTGACATTCCGACAACAAAAGATCGCGGATGTCTTTGGAAGAGCTTTTGCAAAACAATTGACCCTTAGATTTTTCGTAATATTCAATTCCATATTTTTCAACAAGACTAATAAAATCCCATTGAGTGTATCTTTTTAAAGCCGACTTACAAAAATGTGAATTGGAAGATATAAAATTATCAGGCTCAATTGAAAGATTGGTAAAGTTACATTTTCCCCCACCAGACATTAATACTTTTTTGCATGCCTTGTTGGCGTGGTCAAGAACTAAAACAGATTTGCCTCGCTTGCCAGCTGTTGCTGCGCACATAAGTCCAGCTGCGCCAGCACCAATTATTATCAAATCAAAACTAACTGTCATATTGGCTATCTTTTTTGTTAAATAAATAAGTAATTTTAATGTTTCCTGAGGCAAAAACGAAGATATGTTCTAGACTTATTGATAAAAGAATCTGTTGGTTGGTATGATAAATTCGCCAATGGGAGTTATTATCTATTATTTTACAGGTATAAGACAACAGGAGTGTTTTTCATGTACAAAGAAATGTATTATCATGATGACCTTGAGAATTTGGCTGAAGAAATTGTTTTTGAGCAAATAAATCTTCTGCTCGAAGCCGGAAATGATATTCCTTCATCGGATGTTTCAATTCAGGATATTGCAGCTATTGCTCTGAACAATATGCCAGCCAAATATGTTTGTAACTTCTTGGAGAAATCCGAGCCTAGTAAGCAGTTACAGGAAGAGGTTAATGACTTGAGAAAATATGCCAAACGTCAGGTCTTGAAAGCAATAAAAATTGTCAGGGACAGACCTCATGATTAAGATGGTTATTAATGATAGAATACAAAGTCAATTTTGCAGGATGTGATTGTGCGGTTGTAGAGTGGAATCCTCAAGCTTCGACTACGGTCTTTGCATTTCATGGTTGGCTGGATAACCTGGTCAGCTTCGAAACAGTATCAACTTATATGCCTGAAATTCATTTGGTTGCAGTTGATTTCCCTGGTCATGGTCATTCTGATCATCTTCCACCAGGTTTCTCTTATAATTTTGTGGATAGTCTTTTTTTGATTGATGAAGTTGCTGACCATTTCAATTGCAAGTCGGTCAATTTATTAGGTCACTCAATGGGGGGGGCTATTTCTACGCTATACGCAGCCGCCAGACCTAATAGAGTTAATAAAGTTGCATTAATCGAGTCTATCGGACCTTTAACAGCTGATGACAGTCAAGTTACTGAGCTATTAAGACGCGCAATGAATCAACGTGCAATTATCAAAGATAAGCTGAAGCCGGTATATGAAAATTTTGCTCAGGCTCTTAAAGCACGTTCAGAGGCATCAAGTATTGATGAACAATTAATTAAGCCGCTTGTTGAAAGAGGGCTGATCAAAGTTGAGGGTGGCTACACATGGAGAGCTGATTCTCGGTTAAGAATTACATCTCCGGTACGTATGTCCGAGTCACATTTACTGATGGCTTTGAAAGATATTGTTGCTCCGATATTACTGATTGAGGCTGACGCAGGTTTGCTTCAAGAGAAAAATTTAATAGATAAAAGAAAAGAAAATATTAGTGAGTTACAAACAGAAATAATTTCAGGAGGGCATCATGTTCATCTTGAAAAACCGCAAATTTGTGGAAAAATGATTTCAGATTTTTTCCTGAAATCTGTTTGATTTTAGCATGGTATCTATTTACACCACCTGTCCAAAACTAATATTTGTTATCGTTTCCACAAAATGGTATCTTCGTTAGAATTAATCGTTAGTTTGTGTAGATAGTTGCCAAGTTTTTCAATTATTATGTTGTAAATTATAATCATGACTGATTTTTGAAAAATACGAAATTTATTGGGAGAGAAAGCATGAAAAAAGTTTGGTTAGATTCCTATCCGGAAGGTGTTCCTCACGAAGTTGAATATGATCAATATAGCTCTGTATTGGATATTTTTGAAGAGAGTGTTGCACAGTATGGTGATAAGCCAGCCTTCACTAACATGGGTACAACTTTAACCTATAAAGAATTGGATGAGCAGGCTAAAAGTTTTGCTGGTTATCTGCAAGGTACATTGGGTATGCAAGCAGGTGACAGAATAGCTGTAATGATGCCAAACCTGTTGCAATATCCCATTGCCTTATTTGGTGCCATGAAGGCCGGACTTACAGTTATCAATGTTAATCCTCTTTATACTGCCAGAGAACTTAAGCATCAACTTAATGACTCTAGTGCGGATGCGATTATTATCGTAGCGAACTTTGCTCATACGCTGCAGGAAGTTATTGATGAATCCCCTCTTAAACACGTCATTGTTACGGAAATGGGAGATGCCCTAAAAGGTTTTAAATCATTTTTAGTTAACTTTATGATTAAAAAAGTTAAAAAAATGATCCCGCCATATAATTTACCAAATGCTATCTCTTACAAAGAGGTTATAACTGAAGGTAAAAAGCAATCACTTAATCCGGTGCAACTGACTCAAAATGATATTGCCTTTTTGCAATATACAGGTGGAACCACAGGTGTTTCCAAAGGCGCTGTGTTAACACATGGTAATATGGTTGCGAATATCCAGCAATGTAGTGGCTGGCTATCAACATTGCTTGTGCCAGGTGAAGAGATCATTATTACCGCTTTGCCCATGTATCATATTTTTGCTTTGACAGCTAACTGTATGGTTTTCTGTAAATTGGGTGGTCAAAATGTATTGATAACAAATCCAAGAGATATGCCAGGGTTTGTTAAAGAATTATCAAAGTATAAATTTACCGCTATAACAGGTGTAAATACCTTATTCAATGGTTTGCTACATACTCCTGGCTTTGAAAGCCTTGATTTTAGTCGAACTCATATGGCTTTAGGTGGTGGAATGGCTATTCAGGAGGCAGTGGCTAATCATTGGAAAAAAGTGACTGGTATTCCAATTATCGAAGCCTACGGTTTAACCGAAACTTCTCCGGCGGCTACAATGAATCCAATGAATTTGACAGAGTTTAATGGCACAATCGGTTTACCTATCAGTTCTACTGAAGTCAGCATTCGAGATGAAAAAGGAAAAGAGCTTCCATTTGGAGAGGCTGGTGGATTATGGATCAGAGGTCCTCAGGTAATGCGTGGTTATCTGGAAAGACCTGAAGAAACTGCAAAAGTATTAACGGAAGATGGATGGTTTGCTACAGGCGATGTGGCTACAATGGATGAAAAAGGCTTCTGCAAGATAGTTGATCGTAAGAAAGATATGATTCTGGTTTCAGGTTTCAATGTGTATCCAAATGAAATAGAAGAAGTGGTCGTTAGTCATGACAAGGTGTTGGAAGTTGCAGCTGTTGGTATTCCATCCGAATCAAGTGGCGAAGTAGTTAAAATCTTTGTTGTGAAAAAAGATCCTTCCTTAACCGAAGAAGAAATTCTGGCTTATTGTAAAGAAAACCTTACAGGGTACAAGATCCCAAAAGCCATTGAATTTATTCCTGAACTTCCAAAATCTAACGTAGGCAAAATTCTACGAAGAGAACTTAGAGATAAGTAATCTGATAATCTCAATGAGGCATTATCTTTACAATGACCATAAAAAGTAGCTATGAATGGGTTAAAGATAGTGCCGAATTTGAAAGCTTGTCAAAACAATGGCTGGAAGCTGAATATCTGGCCATTGACACAGAGTTTGAGAGAACTCGAAGCTTTTATCCTGTACTGGCTCTGGTACAGATTTATGATGGTAAAAAAGTCTATTTAATAGACCCGCAGCTAATTGATTGTCCAGATGTATTTCGTCAACTTTGTCTAGATGAAAGAGTGGTTAAAATATTTCACTCCGGCAAAGAGGATTTCGAAGTTTTAAGATATAGCTGGCAATGTGATTTTCGATCGCTTTTTGATACTCAAATTGCCAATGCATTCCTCAGTGGAGAGCTGTCTACCGGTTATGCTGCTCTGGTTAAACAATATAGTGATGTGATCCTTGATAAGCAGGAAACCCGCTCGAATTGGTTGCAAAGACCGCTTTCGGAAGCACAAATACATTATGCAATTGATGATGTGCTTTATTTACCTGGACTCTATCAAGACTTAAATCAATCGCTTCAGGATAAATCGTTTAATAGCTATTTTAGCAAAGAGTGCTATGAGCTCTGCACTAACGATGTCAGACAATACCAAGATCAGGAATACAGAAGTGTCAGCGAGGCATGGATGTTAAATGAAGAGCAATTAGGGTTATTCAGGCAGCTTCATTTATGGCGATACAATACGGCTGTTAGAGAAGATATTCCTGTCGGTCATATTTTCAGAGACCCACAGTTGGTCAGAATTGCGCTTTATCAACCTGAAAGCAAGGCTGAACTTTCGAATATTGGCAACATTCATCCAAGATCAATCAGGCGGTACTGGCAGAATATTGTAGAACAGGTTAAAAAGCACAAGCATGCTCCTAAAAAGGAATCAACTATACTTAACCCGAGAGATATTTCAGAGCTTAACAAAGTCAGTGCTGACTGGCTTAAGATAGTGAAGGGTAAAGCAGAAAGCGTGGGCATCAGCGAAAATTTATTACTTTCAAGACGTTTGATCAAAAAGCTGGCTTATTCTTTTCTTGCTAATGAACCTGCTCCAGCAGCATGGCAGGGGTGGCGTAAAGAACTATTAGCAGCCGAGCTAAATTAATGTTGGTTTCTTTATAAAATTATTCAATATACCTTTTTGCCTCGTTGTCATAGACATATCATTTAAAGCTAATCCCCTATAATTCAGTTATGTGGAACAGTACAAAACAAAGAATATTCGCTATAGCACGATCTACCTATTTTCTATACAATGCAAATTCTTAGATTTGTTAGTTCTATAAATATAGTGATGTAAATTATGTTGGCCTTTGTTTATCGCAGTCGAGTTAAAAGTGAAATGTATCTTTACATAGAAAAGAGAGATGATTTTTCATCTGTTCCTGATGCATTGCTAAAAGCATTCGGAAAACCTGAATTTTCTTTGCAGATAAATTTGGCGAAAAGAGAGAAGCTGTCTAGAGTTAATATAGATGAAGTGAAAAGCAGATTGGCTACAGACGGTTATTTTTTGCAAATACCGCCGCAAATAGAAAGTTTGTTGAATTGATGTATCAGGAGTTTGTAGTGTTCATTCGAGTATTTTTTATGTTGTTAGCTGTATATTCGGGAGCGATTTCAGCAAACACTGAATTTGAAAACTGGAAGAAAAATCTTCTTGCACCAGTAACAGAAGTGACTGGTGATGCAATGTCGGCAGAACAGTTTATAAATTCACTTCAATATTTGCCTGATGTCATTGAGAAAGATCGCAGACAGATTCAGGGAAGAATTTCTCATGAAGAATATCTAAACAAAGTTATCCCTGAATGGAAAGTTAAAAAAGCAAGAGAAATTTTCAAAAAGCACAGCTCCATGTTGAAACATGCTGAAGAAGTCACAGGTGTTTCACCTAAATTTATTGTCGCGCTTTGGGGGAAAGAAAGTAATTTCGGACAGTACATGGGAAATTATCATGTTCCCAGCGCACTTGCGACGCTTGCCTTTGATGGAAGGCGCGGAGAGTTTTTTACCAAAGAGTTATTAGCTGCAGCAAAAATAATTAATGAAGGACACATCTCTTCTGATGAAATGTTAGGCAGTTGGGCTGGAGCCATGGGGCATTGCCAATTTATGCCATCGACCTTTTTAAGATATGCCGTCGATGCCAATCAGGATGGTAAAAAAGATATCTGGGGAGATAAAAGTGATATTTTTATGTCAATGGGTAATTTTTTGAATGAACTGGGATGGCAGGATGGCCGTACCTGGGGGCGACAAGTAAAGCTGACTCGACCCTTCAATGAATATAAAATGGGCAAGAAAAATAAACTCCCCTTGTCGCAATGGCAGGATATGGGCGTAAGAAGATATGACCTGTCAGATCTTCCAAACGCCAATATCAAAGCGTACTTGATAGCGCCCGGCGGGGAGAACGGCAGAATATATCTGGTGTATAAGAATTTTGATGTATTAATGAAATGGAATCGCTCACAATATTTTGCCACAGGTGTTGGTTATCTTGCAGACAGGATTGGATATCCTAAAATTTAACAGCAAAAACAGTATCTGTTTTATCTCACGATAATGATAGAATGTTTTCTTCTGTCTCTACTTAAGACTTGCTATGGAAAAAACAGATTGGTTTACTGCTTCGGTTCATGACATAGATTTTCTCACTTTTGTGCAACAGGGAGTAGATAATAAAGGTTTAAAGCCGTTTATTGCACCTTCGAGTAAAGTCGTTTGTGTTGGACGAAATTATGTCGAGCATGCCAAAGAGCTAAATAATCCTGTTCCCAAATCACCTATCCTATTTATCAAGCCCAATTCCGCCCTTGTTAAAATTGATCAAACAATATTAATTCCGACTCATTCTGAATGTCATCATGAACTGGAAATTGCCATTTTGATAGGTAAAAAAATCTCACATATAAAACCCGATGACGCAAGACATGCCATAGCCGGAATAGGGTTAGCACTTGATTTGACTTTAAGAGAGGTGCAGGGCAATTTAAAAAAATCAGGTCATCCCTGGGAGATTGCAAAAGCCTTTGATGGCGCTTGTCCTGTAACGGCTTTCATTCCTTATTCTTCAGAGTGGGCGTTGGACAATATCACTTTTTCGATGAAAAAAAATAACAGCGTTGTTCAGCAGGGCAATAGCAGGCAAATGATTTTTGATATTGAAAACCTTGTTAGTCGTATTTCAAATCATTTTACCTTGCTGCCAGGCGATATCGTTTTAACAGGTACTCCTGCGGGGGTCTCCGCTCTGGACAAGGGGGACGAACTTGAGCTTTATCTTGAAGAAAAGTTACTGGCCAGTTGTGTGGTTAAAAGCGAACATCATAATTAGACTCATTTGTGGATTAAACAAAGGATAGAAATTGAAAGACAAATTTTGGCAGAGAATACCTTTGCAGGAACTCAATGAGGAACAATGGGAATCATTATGTGATGGTTGTTGCCAATGTTGTGCGCATAAACTCGAAGATGAAGATACTGGTGAAATCTTTAAAACAAATGTGGTTTGTGAGTATCTGGATACGGAACAGTGCCATTGTCGTGTTTATCCTGAAAGACATCAATATGTGCCTGATTGTATAAAAATTACACCTCAAAATGCCGGTGAGTTGCCCTGGGTTCCTGAAACCTGCAGCTATCGACTTTTAGCTCATGGAAAACCTTTACCAGAATGGCATCCATTGTTAACAGGCCAAAAGGCATCAACGGGTTTGGCGGGTAAAAGTGTGTCAGGAAAAGTGATATCCGAAGCTGATATTAATGAGGATGATATGGAGGATTTTATCGTCGAAGATGATTACTTTGACAAGTAAGCTATCCTGCTGAAAAGTATGAAAAATTTAAGTGGATAGTCTACACTGAATGAGTATATAAGAAATCCAACATGGCGGTAGGAATGAAATTCTCAGGACAGATAATAGCGATAACATTTGTTACTTTGTTTTTAGCAATTAACTCTCAGCAGATCCACGCACAAAATAGTTCCATCCAAAAAAATGACCTTGATATCCGATTGGTGATTGATATCTCTGGCAGCATGAAACAAAACGATCCAAACAAACTTCGAATTCCGGCGCTTCAATTAGTTACAAATTTAATGCCTAAAGGCGCTGAGTCAGGCGTTTGGGCTTTTGGTCGCTATGTGAATATGCTGGTTCCTTTAGGTAAAGTTGATCAAGAATGGCAGGAAGCTTCTACTCAGGCAGCTAAAAAAATCAGTTCGGCAGGCTTATACACAAATATTGGCGATGCATTAGTTAAAGCAAGCTATGGCTGGACAACGCCAGATGATAATGAAAAACGAAGCATTATCTTGTTAACAGATGGCATGGTTGATATTTCAAAAGATCCAAACGTTAACAAGCGGGAAAGGGAAAAGATTATCAATACTATTCTTCCCAAACTGGTTAAAGCTAATATAAAAATTCACACTATCGCGCTATCACAAAATGCTGATCATGAACTTTTAAAGTTGCTGTCAGTTAAAACTGATGGTTCATATCAATCGGTTGATACAGCTGAGCAATTGCAAAAAGTATTTTTACAACTGTTCGAAATGTCAGCCCAAAGAGACGCACTACCAATATCAGAAAATAAATTCACTGTAGATGCCAGTATTGAAGAAATGACCATTCTGGTTTTTAAATCTGATTCAGGAAAACAAACCCGATTACATTCGCCAGATCAAAAGGTTATAGACAGAGCTACATCAGATACGACAGTTAGATGGTTTTCAACAGAAGGTTATGACTTGATTACTGTAGATAAACCGAAAGCCGGAGACTGGAAAATAGAAGCAGATGTTGATCCGGAAAACAGAGTCATGGTTGTTAGTAAACTGGGGTTGTTAATTGATGATTTGCCGAATAATCTCTTGTCCGGTGAGGCCATTAATTATCAAATGCGATTAACTGAAGATGGTAAAGTTATTGCCAGGAAGGAATTTTTAAAACTGGTTGAGGCAACGCTTCTTCAGGATAAAGGTGAACAACAACAACGTCTGGCAATGTTTCATGATTCGTCTGCTAACAGTTTTAAACAAAACTTTTTTACCGACGGAACTGAAGGAACATTAAAGCTTGAATTGTCTGTTAAAAGTCCAACCTTTGAAAGAGTAAGGCAGCATAGTATTAATATTTATGGCTCGCCATTGACTGAGCAGGTGGAAGTTTCAAGTACAGATAAAACACCGCACAGGGTTATTTTTTCGGTGAGAGAAGACATTGTTCAGATGGATTCTCTAAAGGTCACAGCAACAGTAATTAACCCGTTGGGAGAAAAACAGTTTTTGCCTTTAACTTTAAGCGAACCTATTGAGATCAGTCCATTAAAAGAGGGTGGTCGTTATTCGGTTGCTTTTGATATAAAAGGTAAGTCTTTGTCTGGAAGAGATTTTTCAGTTTCTCCTGACCCTGTCAAGTTTGATGCGCCAGCAACTGAAGAATATCTGGCTGAACAGGCTACTAAACTGGAATCAGAAAAACAAAACCAACTGGCAGATGAACTGGCAAAACAAACTGATGAAACACCACCTGAAAAAGATGATAGCAAAGAAAAACAGGTTGTAGAACCAGCTATTGAGCCTGAAGTTAAAGAAGATCAAACGCAATGGGTTTATATCGGATTGGGAGCAAATCTAGTTTTGTTTGGTTTAGGTTATGTGGTTTGGGTGATGATTAAAAAACGTCGTAAAAAGTCAGCTGAATCAATGCTTGATGAACTCTCTGGTGAATAGTTTGAGCAAGTTGACATGAGTAAAACTAAATGAATAGGATAAATTGAGGAAGATTAATGGATTCAGAATTAATTTCATGGATATTGGTTGCAGAGATTACTCTGCCGTTTTTTCTGTTGAGTGTTATTACATTGGTTCTTCTGGCAAAAAAAAGAAAGTTTAATCAAAAAATTGCCAGAGATTTGATTCAAAGTATCAAAAATAATGAGACAGAACATAAAAGTGAACTGTTGTCATTTTTGAAGGAGAAACTGTCTCAGGATGAAGAGTCAGCATCTAATATTTGTAGCAGTATATTGAATGAAAGAAAGTTTTTATTCAGGAACTTAATCAGTGGTTTACTCGACAGTAATGCTGAACTTCTGATTTCACTTGATAAAGATATGTCGCGTATTGTGCAAAAATATCATGACCTTGAAGTTGTATCAGCTAAAAAAACAAAAACTCCAGATGGTGTTTCAGATGAATCTGAAGAAGATTTACCAGAAATAGTTGAAAGGTTAAAAGGAGAAAACAAATCTTTAAAACAGGAAGTACACGTCACACTCACGACATTGAATAATATTTTCGGTGAATTTAGTTCTATGTTTGGAGAGGAAGTTCCCAAAAATAAAATGTCTGTCGATCAGATCATTAATGCAATGGAAACCTTTTCAAGTCAAAATTCAGGATCGGGGATTGACGATGAAGATGATATTGAAGTGGTTTCTGAAAAGGAGGAAGTGCAAGAAAATACTACTGATTCTGAAATTTTACCCGAAAAAGATGCTGTTGAAACCAGTGAGCAAGATACAAGTGCAGAATCTTCAGATTTAGATGGGACAATTAATGCTGTGGTGGAGCCGGAAATTGATGACGAATTGGACGAATTGGACAGTATGCTGGACGCATTGGAATCAGGTGAAGATAAATCAGGTTCTAATGATGATGAACCAAGTTGGGATGATGCTTTTGAAGAAAGTGGTGATAAAATGTAGTGAAAATTGTTTCATTTTTACGCTTTTTGAACAGTATTTCATCAATCTCAAAAAAAATCAGATTTTTTTAAAATAAGCATTGACACACCTCTAACTGATACGTATCATTGCGCCCGCTGAAACACAGTAGTGAAGTCCTTTTACTACATCTGCGGAGCGGTAGTTCAGCTGGTTAGAATACCGGCCTGTCACGCCGGGGGTCGCGGGTTCGAGTCCCGTCCGCTCCGCCATTATTTCAAATTCATAATTCATTTCCCATTGCTTCAGATTAAAAGCTGATTCTTTTGGTGGATTGTGATATGTTTGCATGCATCTTTATTAAACTAATAATAAGAGTTTTCCATGGGCAAGATTGCTGTTGCGGTAATTCATGGTCTTGGTAGTGAAGAGCAGTTTTATTCCGTTGAGCTAAAGCACAGAATTACAGAAGAATATCTTAAATCCAACCCTGGTTTTGATGAGACGGATTTGGTGTTTCATGAAATCTATTGGGGAAATCTAATCAGTGATGACCTTCATGAGTTCCGCCAAAAGTCCAATTACAAGGGCGATCTGAGTTATCAAAACTTGCGTCAAATTGTCACCGATGTTCAGGCAATGGCATTGCTGTACAAGCCAAAAACTGCTTTTTATGAATCTGTCAACAACAGGATAAAAGACGAGTTCAGACGTTTTTCATCTCATAGAGGTATCGATCAAAATAATACACCGCTGATTATTTTGGCGCATTCGTTTGGTGCGGTAGTGATGACTAACTACATTAACAAGATAAGGCATTCTAACAATACTTCGAATGGTTCAGAACAAAAAGAGCGTTCTGATTTTGAGCTGATGCGGACACTATGCGGTTATGTAACCTTTGGTAACCCGATGGGATTGTACGCCATTAAAAATAATGATTTGTTAATGACCAATCCCGATTCGATTGCTGGTGACAAGTTGTCAGATGATTTGCAAGAGATGGCAAAATGGTACAATTTTTATGACAAGGATGACATTATCGCTTATCCCTTAAAAGGCTTGTCCGAATTATTTGACCAACATGTCACAGCTGATATTGAGATTAATGTTGGCAGTGCAGCTACTTCCTGGAATCCTGCATGCCATACCGGATATTGGGAAGATAAGGATTTTTATAAACCGGTAGCCAGATTTTTAACCGAAATAAGTTCTGTCATTTAATTGTAGCCTTTCCTGATTGTGTCAGATTAGCCCATTTGAAAAGAGATATTTGAAATAAAACCATGATTGATATTAGCCAGTTACAGACTCAAGAAATGGGGTTGTATTTTCATTTGTCAGGCAAGCTAAGAAATAAAAAAAACTCCGATAAAGAAAAACAGAAGTGGCAGGGACAATTAGAGCAGTTAGTGGATAAATCACAAGCGGCTACACAATCCATTCACGAGACTTTTCCGGCAATTGATTATCCTCAGGATTTGCCTATTGTTGAAAAAGTAAATGAAATTCAGCAATTATTATTAAGACATCAAGTTATTATTGTTGCGGGTGAAACCGGATGCGGCAAAACGACTCAGTTGCCTAAAATTTGCCTGCAAGCCGGACTAGGTGCCAGAGGTTTGATCGGCCATACTCAACCAAGACGTGTTGCAGCCACCAGTGTGTCCAAACGTATCGCTGATGAGTTGAATTCAAATCTGGGTGACTTTGTAGGCTATTCCGTTCGCTTTAATCAGAAGCTGAGCGATAAGACCAGAGTTAAATTGATTACGGATGGCATGTTGCTGAGCGAAATTGACAGTGACCCGTTACTCTCAAAATATGAAGTCCTGATTGTAGATGAAGCCCATGAGCGTAGTTTGAATATCGATTTTTTATTAGGTTTTATCAAAAACATTCTTCATACCAGAAAAGACCTCAAGGTAATCATTACCTCTGCAACTATTGATCTTCAGCGGTTTTCAGCATTTTTTAATGATGCACCTATTCTTGAGGTTTCCGGACGAAGTTATCCTGTTGAAGTAAGGTACAGACCAATTGATGTCGAAAGTGATTATGCAGATGATTCAACATTTTTAGATGATGATCCTTTATTAAATGGTATTGCTGAGGCAACACAGGAATGTATACAACACAGCAGCGGCGATATTTTGATTTTCACTGAAGGTGAAGCTCAGATTAAGTCGATCATTAATCTTCTCAAAAAGCAGCTTGATAAGACTTGCCTGATTTTACCCTTGTATGCTCGATTGAATTTAAAAGAACAACAAGCTATTTTCCAACCAGCCGGAAAGCGGAAAATTATTGTCTCAACCAATGTTGCTGAAACTTCACTGACGGTGCCAGGAATTGTTTTTGTAATTGATGGAGGATTGGCCAGAATCAGTCGTTATAGTCAAAGAAGCAAGATCCAGCAGTTACCTATCGAAAAAATCTCAAAAGCCAGTGCAGAGCAAAGAAAAGGGCGTTGTGGCCGTATTGCGCCAGGTGTTTGTATTCGTCTTTATTCTGAACAGGATTATGAACTGCGCGAGGATTTTACCCAACCAGAAATCAGACGAACCAACCTTTCTTCTGTTGCCTTAAAACTCAAATCACTTCATGTTAAAGACGTTGAGCATTTTCCATTTATCGATGTACCTGATGAACGCGCCTGGCAATCTGCTTTTAATCATCTGTTTGAATTGGGCGCAATAGATAAACAAAATGAACTGACCAGTATTGGATTTCAAATGGCCAGGTTACCCATTGATCCACAACTTGCCAGAATACTGGTTCAGCCTGATTTAAAAGCGGTTGATGAAATGTTGGTTATTTGTTCGCTGATGAGTGTGAAAGAAGTCAGGGAAAGGCCACACGACAAACAACAAAAGGCTGATCAGTTGCATCAGGTGTATCATCAAAATGGTTCCGATATTCTGACAGCCATAACACTGTGGAAACAGTTAAACCAGCAAAAAGAGGCACTATCTGCCAATGCCTTTAAACAGTGGTGTGTTAAAAATTTGATTAACTTTTTAGGATGGCTTGAATGGCGTAAAGTCTATTTTCAATTAAAGGAGCTGGTTGAAAGTTTATCGATTAAGGTGAACAGCAGTGAAGCCCATGATGATGAAATCCATGCAGCTCTTATCCCCGGTTTTATCACCCATATCTTTTGCAAAACCAATGAACGGCATTATCAGGGGGTTAGAGGGTTAAAAATATGGATTCATCCTTCATCCTTGTATTTTAAAAAACGGGATCTCTGGATACTGTCTGCCGAGATGATCGAAACAGACCGAATTTATTCGCGAATGAATGGTGAGATTAAGCCAGAGTGGATTGAAAAGTATGCCAGTCATTTACTCAAAAACAACTATCAGGATGTTCACTGGAGTAAAAAGAAAGGACATGCTGTTGCCTTGTTAAATCAAAGTTTACTTGGTTTGCCAGTGGTTAATCAGCGTCGGATCAATTATACAGCCGTTGATGCAGACTTATGCCGCCAGCTGTTTTTAAAGGAAGGTTTGGCTAAAGATCAAATAAATGAAAATTTACCTTTTTTAAAAAGTAACCGGGAAAAGATTAAATCGTTAAAAGAGCAGGAACAAAAGTTCAGGCAAAACAATATTGCAATTGATACAAATCAGCTAGCCAGTCTTTATGAAAATGTTATACCGGAATATATTTGTAGTCTGACAAGTTTAAAAAAATGGATAAAGAAAGAACCAATCAAGCATAATCAACTGCTTTCTTTCTCATTAGAACAATTAACCCAAACCCGAATCGGTGATGATGAGCAATTTCCACCATCTATCTTTGTGAAAGGTGTTGAATTGCCATTGAAATATACCTTTGCGCCTGGAAGTGAAAGTGATGGCGTGAGTGTTGAAATCCCTGTCAATATGGCCAAGCAGTTTAGCGATAGAGATTTTGACTGGTTGGTACCTGGCTATTTGGAAGAAAAGGTTTTAGCCACGCTAAAAACCTTACCAAAGCCCATCAGAAGAAATTTGATCCCGTTAAATGAAACAGCACTTCAATGTTGTCAGGATTTTCTCCATGAGGACAAACAACAGGTGTTGTTTTTGACGGCTCTGGCAAAAGCGCTAACTAAAATAATGGGCAGTCCGGTCAACGAAAGTAATTTTGATATTGATAAGGTCGAAGCGCATTTGACAATGAAATATAGAGTAATAAGTGGCAAAAATGTGAGCTATTATCAATCCCTTAAAGCAGTTGATTTAAATGATGTTGAACTGACAGATGTGAGTAGTGAACAAACTTTTGAAAGTAGCATTCGTCTATGGCGTTTTAAGCAGTTTCAAATTGAAACATTTAAAGAATTTCATGGTCAGAAAATTCGTATATTTCAGGGATTATGTGATCAGAAAACGGATGTCTCTGTTAAGGATTTTCCCTCATTGCAATCAGCGCTTAATAGTCACTATAAAGGTATGGCAAGGTTAATTTTGCTGGAAAACCAGTCGTCAGTAAATCAATTTTATAACACATGGCCTGATAAAAAAGAAATGGAGCGTTTGTCTATTCGATTGGATGGTTTTCAGTCTTTTTATGATGTAAGTATACTAGCCTATGCGATTTCGGTTATTAAAAAACAGATAAACACAAATCAGTTTAGCCAGCAAGATTTTGATAGGAGTCGTGATTTCTTTACAAAAAATTTCAGGCAATATATGGCAGGGTACCTTGTTGATATTATGCCGTTACTGAAACAGAGAGAATCTTTATTTTCCGAACTATTTGATTTAACTCAATCGGCCTATGAAGATTCAGTTGAAGATATGATACAGCAGTTAAAGTCACTTTGGTCTGGCGATGTTTTACTGTGTGCTGAAGACCGAATTTTTGAGCATTATACAAGGTATCATAAGGGGATCCAAAGTCGAATCAAACGCATGCAAACAAACTTTCCCAAAGAAGAACAGGCACTGGAAATCTGGTTTGAATGGCAGGAATGGTGGGAGGACTTGAGTGAAGAATCAAAAAATGAAGAGATTAAATCTGAGCTCGACAAGCTATTGTGGATGCTTGAAGAATATCGAATCAGTCTGTTTTCGCCCGGGGTTAAAACCCAGGGTAGTATTTCATCGCAAAAGTTACAAAACCAGTTTGAACTTATTGAAGGAATGATTGAGTAGTTTAGAGAATTAGAGAATTAGAGAATTAGAGAATTAGAGAATTAGAGAATTAGAGAATTAGAGAATTAGAGAATTAGAGAATTAGAGAATTAGAGAATTAGAGAATTAGAGAATTAGAGAGATAGAGAATTAGAGAATTAGAGATATAGAGTGATAGAGTGATAGAGTGATAGAGTGATAGAGTGATAGAGAGTGGAATAAATTAAGGGTAAAAAAGATAAAAAACAGTTTACAAATAGTAAGATAAGTATTAGAGTAGTAGTTCTATGAGTAGTGCTTTTGTAAGTGGTTGATCTAACGGAT
>JAOUOC010000145.1 GCA_029880585.1 Gammaproteobacteria bacterium | reverse complement strand
GAAATGATGAAACCTCATAGAAAACGTCGATTAACTTTTATACTTTTTATTGTCCTTGGTTTGGGGGCAACCACAGCGTTGGTTTTATTCTCCCTGAGCTCCAACATTAATCTCTTTTATCAGCCACTAGACATTGCTCAAGGTAAAGCTCCGACAAATGTATTGATTCGGGTTGGTGGTCTTGTTGTGCCTGGTAGCGTTCAAAGAAGTGATGAAGATCTAAACTCAAGATTTCAATTAACTGACAATGCCGAGTGTGTATGGGTTAGTTTCAATGGTATTTTGCCTGATTTATTCAGAGAAGGGCAAGGAATAGTCTCTCTTGGAAAATTACAGGAAAATGGTGAATTTGTTGCGTCAGAAGTACTTGCAAAGCATGATGAAAATTATATGTCTAAAGAAGTTGCTGATGCGGTTAAAAATGCCGAGGCTGAAGCCAAGGCCAGAGATAAAAAAGAGGACTTATGCTCCCCGAAATAGGTAATTTAGCACTGGCCTTCGCTTTGGGCATGGCCGTCATTCAGTTTATCGTTCCATTAGTTGGATTGGCTAATAATCAATGGCGTTTGGTATTGTTAGCCAAACCTGCTGCTATCGCACAATTCTCTTTTACCACGCTTTCCTTTGTCTGTTTGGCGCTTTCTTTTTACTGGAATGACTTTTCGGTAGCTTACGTTGCCAACCATTCAAATCGTGAATTGCCCGTCATATACAGGTTAGGGGCGACCTGGGGTGGACACGAAGGCTCACTGTTGCTTTGGGTTTTCCTGCTTGCTGCATGGACTTTTGCGGTAACCAGTTTAAGTAAATCATTACCCGCAATGACGCGCTCAACTGTTTTGGCGGTTTTGGGTGGCGTTTCGGTTGGATTTTTGAGTTTTATTCTTTTTACTTCAAACCCGTTTGATCGATTGTTGCCAATTTACCCTCTGGAAGGCAGTGATCTGAACCCGTTATTACAAGACCCCGGTATGGTGTTCCACCCTCCATTGCTTTACATGGGCTATGTGGGTTTCTCTGTAGCCTTTGCCTTTGCCATTGCTGCATTGATCGAAGGTCGTGTTGATTCACTTTGGGCTCGCTGGGTTCGTCCCTGGACACAGGCTGCGTGGATGTTTTTAACCCTTGGTATCGCTGCTGGTAGCTGGTGGGCTTATTATGAGCTTGGCTGGGGTGGTTGGTGGTTCTGGGATCCGGTTGAAAATGCCTCATTTATGCCCTGGTTAATTGGCACAGCATTGCTGCATTCTCTTGCTGCAACCGAGAAAAGAGGCGTATTTAAAGCCTGGACGACCTTGTTGGCAATTTCGGCATTCAGTTTTAGTTTATTAGGTACATTTTTGGTGCGTTCCGGTGTTTTAACTTCGGTTCATGCCTTTGCCAATGATCCTGTTCGTGGTACTTATATTCTGATATTTTTGTTGGTAATTGTTGGTTCTTCATTGGCGTTATTTGCTGCTAGAGGTTCAAAGGTTTCAGTAACAGGCTGGTTTAATTTCCTATCCAGAGAATTTCTCTTTTTGATTAATAATTTAATTCTCGCTGTCGTGACAATTACGGTATTGCTTGGGACACTTTATCCCATTATTACCGAACTCATGTCGATAGAAGATATGTCTGTGGGAGAACCTTATTTTGATACGGTGTTTACTATTTTGATGACACCACTGATCTTTTTGATAGGCATAGGACCTATTATCAATTGGCGAAGCCACAAAATGTCAGATTTAATCAAGCGAACCCGCTGGGCATTTGCTGCTTCCATCATTTTGGCATTCTTGCAAGCGTTCATGGCTCAGGATCGTTCATTGGTTGATCAATTCCAGATTTTTATTGGTATATTTCTTGTCTTTTGGGTCATTATTCTGAATTTCTCTGACTGGTGGAAGAGAAGTTATCGTGGCAAGTCTTTAACAGGTTTATTCCGACGAGTCAGCCTGAGCTCTATGGCAATGTACACAGCGCATATCGGTCTTGCTATTGTTACTATTGGTGTCGTGTTATCTTCTAATCTCTCAATCGAAAAAAATGTCCGTTTTGGTGTTGGAGATTCCCATGATGTTGCTGGATACGAATTTCGCTTTGACAAAATGTCTGAAGTTAGTGGCCCCAATTATGATGCATTAAGAGGTTATTTCACTGTTAGTCAAAATGGAAATGATATTGCTGTTCTACATCCGGAAAAAAGGCAATATAGAGCTTCTGGCCAACAGATGACAGAAGCCGGAATAGATTCTACCTTAACTCGTGACCTTTATGTTGCGCTCGGTGACCAACTGCCACATAGTGATGACTGGGCAGTCAGAGTCTACGTTAAGCCTTATATATACTGTTTGTGGTTGGGTAGTATTCTGATGGCATTGGGTGGATTACTTGCAATGATGGACAAGCGTTACCGAAAGAAAAACAGAATTATTAAAGAGGACGCTGATGAATAAGCAATTATTATGGTTGCCCTTTGCGGCTTTTATTATTCTCGGATTAATCCTTTATAGTGGTATCGGAAAGGATCCGACCAAGCTTGATTCCAGGCTGATAGGTAAGGCGATACCAGCTTTTAGCAAGTCATTGTTGTTGTCAGATCAAACCATTACTGAAAAGGATATAAAAGGTCCGGCCCTGATTAATGTTTTTGCCAGTTGGTGTCCCGCTTGTTATAGCGAGCATCCTTATTTGATGGAATTATCAGCAAAAGAGAAAGTGGTGATCTACGGTTTAAACTACAAGGATGACAAACAGGATGCGCTTAAATTTATCGACAGACTGGGCAATCCTTATAATATGATTATCTTTGATAATAATGGCAGGCTTGGTATTGATTTGGGCGTTTATGGAGCACCCGAAACCTTTGTTGTAGATAAAAGTAACACTATTGTTTATCGTCATGTCGGTGAGGTAAACGAAAGAGTCTGGACAAACATTATTTTACCTAAAATGTTGGGAACTGAAGGGCAATAAAATTAATTTAAGGAATTATTTGCTATGAAAAAACTGCTCGTCACCTTTTTTATATTGTTGGTTATTTTACCCCAGACAGCTTTTTCTGTGATTTCAGTTTATCAGTTTGATGATCCGGCTAAAGAAGCGAGATTTAATCAATTGGTTAATGAATTGCGTTGTCCAAAATGCCAAAACAATAATCTGGCAGATTCAAACTCTGAACTATCTATTGATTTAAAGGATATTATTTATGAAAAGGTTCAGGCAGGTGAATCAGATGAGCAAATTCTGGTTTATCTAAAAGACAGATATGGTGATTTTATCAGCTACAACCCACCGGTTAAACCTTCAACATGGTTGTTATGGTACGGGCCATTTGTATTTTTGCTGATTGGTGGGTTTTTCCTGTATCGATTCCAGTCAAGTCATAGGCAAGATACTCAGGATCAGCAAAATGATGAGCAGCAAGCAAATTCGATGCTGGAACAATGGGCAAAAGAAGCTAAAGATCAGGAAACAAAGTAATTCAGATTAACTGGATTAAAATGAGCGAGAGCAAAAGACTATGCTATTAACATTTGTATTATTTTTACTTATCAGTTTGGTATTTTTGACACCAAGCATGCTGTTTTCGCAAAAGCAGGAACTGCAATCTGTTGAAGAGTCATTGTCCAATCGAATGGATCAACTTAAACAGGCCTATCAACAACAAACCCGTGAATTGGCCAAACGTCTGGAAATGGGAGATCTTGATCAGGAAGAATGGCAGCAAATGACAGATGAGCTGGATAAAGATACTGCAGCATCTATCGCCTCGACCCAGAAAGCTGGCAGTGAAAAGCAGATCCATCCATCTGTTCCCATATTTATTCTTTTGACGCTGGTGTTAGGTATCTCGGCAGGAATAACAAACTACTTCACCGCTAGTTGGTCCGAAGCTGAAAGGAAATCGTCAATATTGTCGGCTCTTGAGAGTAATGATAATTTGATTGCCGAGCTATCAGAAAATCTGCAGAAAAAACCGGAAAGAAAAGCGTTTGAGGATTTGTATTTGGCCCTGCGAGCTTCCCTTGAGATGGATATTAACAACACTAAATCATGGCGAAGTCTTGCCATGTTTTACTCTCAAATTGGTGATTTGAAAACAGCTGTTTCCGCTATTCAAAAAGCAATGGCTCTGGAACCAGACAATGTTGAAGTCAAACTGGAGTTAGCCAAAATATATGCCCGTACGAATCATGCGGAAGATTTGGCTGAATCGAATAGAATACTGATGTCAGTGATAAAACAAAATCCACAGCATGAAGGTGCATTGATGATGTTGGGTTTCAATGCATTGAATTCAGGACAGTTTCAACAAGCAATAGATGCCTGGACGCTGGTGTTAAAAAATCGTGACCCTTCATCATCATCCTACAAAATGCTGGAAAGCAGTATTGAGTTTGCCAAAAAGCAACTATTGGTAGCAAAGCAGCATCCGCAGTCCAACAATCAGGTTGAAGAAGCTTTGCTGGATAACAAACATATCAAAGTGGATCTGGATATTTCTCAAAACCTGAGTAGCAAACTTTCAGGTAATGAAGTGTTGTTTATTTTTGCAATTGCGGAAAATGGTCCCAAATTTCCGGTTGCTGTAGCCAGAATGACAGTTTCTGAAATTCCGGAATTCATTACACTGTCAGATGCCAATGCCATGCAAGCTGAGTATGCTATGTCAAAGTTTGCCAGTGTCAAGGTAAGTGCCAAAATTTCAATGACAGGCAATGCTACTGATAAAACAGGTGATTTGATTACTGATGAAGTTATAGTCAAGGCTCCCTATGCAGGGCAATCAATTACGTTAACATTTAAATAGTAGTCGCTTGTTATTCTTGCAGATCAATTCGCATTGATAGATCCAGCGCCTTGATATTTTTGGTCAGGGCGCCAACAGAAATGTAATCTACTCCGGTTTCTGCAACCTCTGCAATGCTATCAATACAAATATTACCGGATGCTTCCAGTTTGGCCTGGTTTGAATGTGAATTTCTTATTCTGATTGCTTCCTGCATATCTGTTAGTGAGAAATTATCCAGCATAATTACCTGTGCCATGCCATCAAGAGCCTGATGTAGCTCATTCAAGTTTTCCACTTCTATTTCCAGTAATTTATCAGGATGCTGTGAAATTGCCAGAGATAGAGCTTGTCCAATGCCTCCACAACTGATGATGTGGTTTTCCTTAATTAAATAGGCGTCATGCAACCCTAATCGGTGATTGGTTCCACCACCGCAAGCAACCGCATATTTTTGACCAAATCGCATTCCTGGAATCGTTTTACGGGTATCCAGTAACTGACATTTAGTGTGCTTGATTTTTGCAGCGTATTGATGTGTTACCGTGGCAGTTGAAGATAAGGTTTGAAGAAAGTTCATGGCGCTTCTTTCGCCTGTTAGTATCTTTCTGGCATTGCCTGATAATTGACAGATTATATCGTTTGTTTGACAGATATCCCCATCATTTTTATGCCACGTTATTTCGACATCACTTCCAAGTAAGCGAAAAATTTCGTCAAACCATTTTTGTCCGCAAACAACACCTGATTCTCTGGAAATCAGTTTAGCTGTTGCTTCTCTATTTATATCTATCAAGGATGCCGTGATATCTTCATTTCCCTCGCCGCCAAGATCTTCAAGCAGGGCATTACGACAGGCTGAATTTATTTCCCTATCTAGTTGTTCGGAGTATTTGGAAAAATTTGGCATGATGGCAGGTCGATAGTTAATATTAGTGTGTTTGTCTTAAAGTAAGCTGATTTCCCTTTTGGTGATATTCCAGTTGGTTTAAAACACTCATTCCCAACAGAATTTCATCACCTTCCATATTGGGTGCAATTGAGGCTTCGACATTATGTAAAACAATGTCGCCAATTGCGAGCTTTTTTATCGTTGTTTCATAGGAACGGCTCGTACCATTAGCTGTATGGCTATAGAAACTTTGTCCTCTTTGAAGACCCAATTTCTTTTCAAGTTCGCCAGGAATTGCAACATAAGTTGCGCCAGTATCAATCATAAAAACTGATTCAATATTATTGATTTCACCAGAAGTGACATAGTGTCCGTAACGATTACGTACCAGAATGACTTCAGAATAAGCTGAGTCCTTATAACTGGCAGGTTGCTGGTTAGGGTTATTTTGTTTTTCTTCCAGAATGCCAAAGAGTGAAGTCATCAGCACTAACGCAATTATCCAGGCAATTATCATCATGGTGTTGCCTGTTGAGCGTGCAGGATCGTATTGATTATCAGGGTCTTGATTATCAAATGAATTAATATTGTCTATATTATTTTGATCAGTATTTTTGTGATTATTATCTTGTTGATTCATCGGCATTTTAACAAAAAACAAAAGACATCAGATTGTTTAATGTTACATGGATAGTATTTTAACTTCCAGCAGCAAATATAAAAATATAGCATCAAGCCAAATTTTAACTATACTTAATAGTGAATAACTAACTGATAAACAAAGAAAATATCTCATTAGTCAATAAGATTAATTTGTAATGAATAATGCATTACGAGTAGTAAACATTTGAACATATGTTCTTGAATAAATTTTGGCGGTACTTGCAGTGACAGATTATGAAAAGCAAGATAAGAACATCGTTAGTCAGCAATC
>JAOUOC010000144.1 GCA_029880585.1 Gammaproteobacteria bacterium | reverse complement strand
AATCCAGCTACCTGAAGAACCACCGCGAGAACGTCTGGGTGAAGTGATACCAACCAGTTCTATACCACTAATATCATTTGCCATTTTTACAAAGCCATTTATATAGCCATTGCCGCCATTTAAAATATCAGCGGTTGGTGGGCCATAAAATTCCCAATCTTCAATAGTTGTCGGGTTTGGGCAGAATGTGCATGTTTCATGCATGAAGGTGGCAACAGCAATTCTGGCTGGTTTATTTTCTTCATTTTCCGGTTGGTTTAATAACATCCATGAAAGGATCAAAACCGCCAATAATAAGAAAACTGAAATAGATTTCTTCTGTAAAAATGATACTGCGCTCATGTTATATCCTCATGTCGATATTATTTTATGACTCGATATCCGAAGCTCTATGGAAACCGACTATTTTGCAATTCCACCTTCTGCTAGCAAACTTAAAATACCCATCTGTATGGCTCGATAGGCTTCATCATCCTGCCAGAATTCTTCCAGCGAATGCGCGCCTGAACTGATTCCACCACGACTGATAGTTAATGCCGGTATCCCCAGAGACATAGGAATAGAAGCATCTGTTGAGCTTTGAGTTAATTCTGGTTCAACCCCTAAATAACGCAACGATGCTGCAACACGATTGACCAATGGCCATTCAGGATCACCTTTGGCTGCCGGACGTTTACCCACCATCTTGATATCAACCCGAAGATCTTCACCACGCTTCTTGTCGGCATTTTCTTCCTTAACGGCCTGGTGCACTGACTTTTGTAAAACCGCATCCATTTTATCAATTTGTGCTTGCGAGCTTGAACGCATATCTACTTCAAACCATGATTCAAACGGGATGGAATTAACTGAAGTGCCACCACCAATACGTCCAATATTATGACTTGTCTTTATTTCGCCATTAGCGACTGACATGGCATTTTTATCAAATATGGCAATTGCTCGACCCAAAGCATGATGCGGGTTGACCAGTCCATAAGCACCCCAACTGTGTCCACCAGGCCCTTTAAAAGTCACACGATAACGATGCGAGCCTACACCACCAACTACCATGCGACTTAACTTGCCGCCATCAACCACTATGATCGAGTCAATTTTCTCAGCTTGCTTGCGGAACAAATGTTTGATGCCTCGCAGATCACCCAAGCCTTCTTCGCCAACATTACCAATAAATAACACGGTATCTCTTGTAGTAATGTCGGCATGCTCCAAGGCTCTCAACACACTCAGGATCATCACTACGCCAGCAGTATTATCACCAATGCCTGGTGCATAAAGTCGCCTACCTTCTCTTCTTACTTTTACATCAGTTTCAATTGGAAATACGGTATCCAAATGGGCAGAAATAGCAACGACTCTGCCGTCTTTTGTGCCTGGTCTGCGGCCTATAACATTACCAACATCGTCAATAGATACATCCGAAAGACCTGCATTGCGTAGCATATCAGCAAACCTGTTTGCTCTTTTATCTTCTCCAAAAGGAGGTGCCGGAATTTCTGTAAGCTCGATTAAATCTGCTTCGTTAATTTTGCTCTGACTCAGGGTAAATTTAAGTGCTTTTTCCACCTTGGGTAAGGCTGCTAATTTAGCTATTTCCTTATCATAACTATATTTAGTAGCTGAATCCGGAGACATTGCAAAAGACAGGGATGAAAATAAACAGGCAACCGCCAATCCTGTCGTACCCGTAATGATTTTTGAAAATAACTTTTATTGTTTGCAGATTTCTTGTTTACAGATTTCGTTTGAATATTCAATTTTACAGACCTCGTATAAATTAACTCACTATTGCTTGCTCAGCCATTTAAT
This sequence comes from Gammaproteobacteria bacterium, assembly GCA_029880585.1. Lineage (GTDB taxonomy): Bacteria > Pseudomonadota > Gammaproteobacteria > Enterobacterales > Kangiellaceae > Aliikangiella. The sequence continues at coordinate 4,872 of JAOUOC010000144.1, read as the reverse complement.
TTTAGATGGTCTGAACATCATAATTACATTCATAGCAAAGTCAATTCATACCATGGCTCTGACTAATACTAAAAAGTTATCATGATCAACATTAAACAATTTTGTATTTTACCAATCAAAAAGCGTTGTAAAACGATTGAGAATTTCTGATGCGGTTAGTAACCTCATCACATCCTACGAACTAAATTTCAACAATAATTGTTAAACTTAATTATTCTGATAGACAACCTTACCATCAACCATCGTCATATGGATTTTTACATCTTTAATCTGATTTGCCGGAATAGTGAAGATATCTTGTTCCAGAACCACCAAATCAGCCAGAAACCCAACTTTCAATTGCCCCAGTCTGTCTTCCTGAAACCCCGCATAGGCATTGTTTGCGGTATAGGCTTTTAGTGCCTGCTCAATACTGATTTTTTCAGCTGGAACCCAACCGTCAGGATTTGCACCATCGATAGTTTGTCTGGTCACCGCCGCATAAATACCTTCCATCACATTCATCGGCGCTACTGGCGCATCGGAACCAAAAGTTAACAACGCATTATTATCAAGCAAGCTTTTAAAGGCATAGGTAGTCTTTATTCTTTCCGAACCAATTTTCTTTTCAGCCCAGCGTCCATCATCAATGGCATGAAAAGGTTGCATTGATGGAATAACAGAAAGCGATTGCATTCGCTTTATGGCTGACAGACTTAAATGTTGTGCATGTTCAATTCTCCAACGTCTTTGTGAGTTGTCGGGATTATTTTTATTGATAGCTTCAAAAATATCCAGCAGCCAGTCATTCGCCTTGTCACCAATAGCATGAATAGTCACATGCAACCCATTTAAATCCGCCTGTTTGATCCATTGTTTGAACTGCTTTAATTCATGGATCGGGAAACCGAAGTTATCGGTATTATCCGTGTAGCTTTCATAAAACCAGGCTGTGCTGCTGCCAAGCGATCCATCTACCATAGCTTTTAAAGCACCCCAGCGATGCATATCATCGCCGCGTCCATTCTTTGCCACATAATTTTTCAACTTTGAATGAGTTTGTAAAGGAACAAAACTATAGACTCTCATATACAGCTGACTTCTGTCGTGCAATTGCTGAAAAGCCATCAAATCCTTCCATGTTCCCATATTGTGAATTTGAGTCACGCCAAAAGCCAACGCATGTCGGATGCCACCTTTAAAGGCATCTGCTTGCTCATCGATTGTTAATGGCGGAATTGCCTTGGTGATCAACTCCATCGCCGCATCTTTAAATATGCCCGTTGGATTACCCTTCTCATCTCTGACAATCATACCGCCTGCTACATCAGGTGTATTTTTATCAACACCAGCCAGTTTCATTGCGGCAGAATTGGCAATCGCCATGTGACCATCTGTTCGCCACAAATAAACCGGATTATCTGGAGTAACACTATCTATCCATTCAGCTTTGGGAAGCTCTCCACCCCAGGCCTGGTGATCCCAGATTCCATCCAGCATCCAGCGCCCCTTTGGCATGGTTTTGGCAAAATCGCCTATACGTTGAATAAATTGTTTTTTTGAAGACGCGTCTCTTAATTGAACCGCGTTTATCAATCCTGAAACACTACTGAAATGGGTATGATTATCTATGAATCCTGGTGTTACTCTCTTTCCTTTCAGATCGAGCTGATGCGTGTCGTTATTAACATATTTTTTAATCTCTTCATCTGAACCGACAGCAATGATTTTATTTCCCGAGATTGCAATAGCTGATGCTTGTGGGTTAGTGGCATCACCTGTCCAGATATTACCATTTGTTAATACGATATCAGCCTTGTCCGCTGCCAAAACCTGTCCAAAATTTAAAATCAGCCCACAACATATAATAGATATGACTTTTTTCATCACTGCCTCCAAACCACTTTATTGAAATCTTTTTTAATGATTGCTTGATTAGAAGCGATCTGATGCTTGAGGTCAAGTTGGGTGCATTCTGAATTGTACATCAAAGCAGTCTTGCTCATTTTGTTTCATTAATATAAACTTGCTTGGTTAAATAATAACCAAAAAGGATTTTGCAATGAAGAATAAATGGGATTTCGTTTTTATTTTAACTGTAATACTTGTTGCTGTTTTGGGTTTTTGGGATATTTATTTTAGCCGTTTGTCAGAGGCAAATTTTTCTCAACATCTTCATGCTATAACCAGCTTTTTCTGGTTGTTGTTAATACTCTTGCAACGCAATTTCATCCAATCAAAGCAAAGAACGCTTCACAAAAACATTGGATTATCAATTTTCTTCATAGCTCCAGCCATATTCGCCAGCGTTGTTCTTCTGGTTATTCATTCTGCTCATAAAACAGCAGTTAAATCCTTGCCCGATGACTTTCTTGTCAGAAATGCAACGAGTGCAATTGTTTTTGGATTGATTGTTTTTCTTGCTTTTCTATTGAGAAAAAACAGAAATCTACATGGCACACTGATCATGAGTTCTACCTTATTCTTTTTAGGGATAGGACTTATCTTTGCAGGTTTTGGCTTTATTTCGATGTTCAACCCTGCCAAACCAGATTTTGGTGAAACGATTGGAATTCTTATTCTGGCCGTTGTCGTTATCCTGTTAATCGTTAGCATTTTAATGTACATCAAGGATAAACCCAATGGTTGGCCATGGCTTTTCACAACTGGACTATTTGTCCTGCTAACTATCATTGTCAGCCCTATGCTTGAGGGCACAAATTTTCTATTAAGTGCAACTCTTTATATTGGATCCATTGACTATACCGCAGGATTTATAGTTGCTTATTTATTAATGTCTGCCTTGATGGCGTATGCCTGGAAGGTTGGGAAAAAGCCATAAAGAAAGTACTGATAGAAGCTGACAAGCTCATTTTAACTTCCAAGATTATTACCCTTAAAACATTTGATATATGTTTTAAAAATCAGTACATTAGCTTTTGTGGATAAATAATAATCAATGTCAGGGAACATCTTTGGACAATTCATTCTTTTCAGAACTCAAACGACGCAATGTATTCAAGGTTGCCATTGCCTATATGGTCGTTGGTTGGCTTGCCATTCAGGTGATTGTCAATGTTACAGTACCGCTCTCTTTACCAGATTGGGCACCAAGCCTGGTCATTGTGCTGCTTGCGATTGGATTTCCTATTGCTCTTATTTTTGCATGGGCTTTCGAGCTAACACCGGAGGGTATTAAAAAAAGTAAAGATGTCGATCAGGATAACTCGATCAGCCATCTCACATCCCGCAAAATCGATTTAATCATTATTGGAGCACTTTTATTGATTATTGGCGGACTTGTGTATGAACGTATGACCAACATACCTGCAGTTGAATCTCAGGTAGCCGAAGACCTACAACCTCTACAAAAAGGCGTATCCATCGCTGTTTTGCCTTTTGCTGATATGAGCCCAGAGAACAATCAGATTTATTTCAGCGATGGGATATCAGATGAGATCCTCAATGTATTAGCTCAGGTAAAGGGACTGCATGTCACCAGTCGCTCGTCAGCCTTCCAGTTTCGAGGTAATGATATCCATATTCCAACGGTAGCTGAAACTTTAGGCGTTGAACATATTCTGGAAGGTAGCGTTAGAAAGTCGGGCAACAACATTCGCATCACAGCGCAATTGATTGAAGCTGCTAGTGACAAACATCTTTGGTCAGCCACCTTTGATCGCGCCTTAACTACAGAAAATATCTTTGCCATTCAGTCTGATATTTCCAATGCCATTGTAAAAGCATTAAGTGCTGAGTTGGATTTGGATGAGGTTGTAGAAGATATTAATGTGGCAATGGCCACCAAACACTTAACCGCCTATGAAGCCTTTTTGGAAGGTCGTGAAAAATTTCTCTCTCGATCCAGTTTCCAAAATGTAATGGATAGTGTGGAATTGTTAGAGCATGCTACCGAGATTGATCCAAACTTTGCTGTAGCATGGCAATGGTTAAGTGCAGCCTATGCAGTGTTACCTGCCTGGGCAGAGACTGATAGGCTTGGTCGAAACAATTATGTAGAATATACAATAAAGGCTAAAGAAGCAGCTGAAAGAGCTCTGGTGCTTAATCCCGATTTGGCTTTTGCCTACGGTGTTCTTGGTTTCGTTGCAAGTGATGCTAATCCTCCCCGTTGGGTCGAATCAATTGAAAAATATAAGACGGCTTTGCAAATGAACCCCAATGATGCCACGTTACACTTGTGGATAGGAATTGATTATCGAAACCTTGGTTATTTTAAATTGGCAGCCAAACATTTTTCTAAATGTATTCAAATAAGCCCTGTTTATATCAATTGTTATAGTCACGGCTGGATTAATGCAAGATTTCAAGGTGACAGAGATAAAATTATTGAATATTCCGAAAAAGGAATGACTTTATCAAATCATCACTTCGCCAACCATTCTGCTAAACGATTGAGAGCCATCGTTACAGCTGTCAAAAATGATAATATGTATGCCGCGTATCATCTTCTTTCTTATTGGACAAATAAAAGCACAGGCTTTCCCACACAACAATGGTTTGATGCCATCCGAAACCCTGATAAAGATAACAGCGAAGTCATACAGGCGTTGGCAGACTGGCTTGAACATCAAAATCTTCCTGATTCCGCCAAGGCTGAATTTTATTTTTCACTAGGAGCCTGGGAGCATGTGCCTCTTTATGAAAGTGATACTCCTGATCTTGATATTTGGTCACCAGAAATAAAAGAATTCCGTAAATCTAACAGATTTAAAGCCATTATCCGCAACTTGCAAATCGATAAATATTGGCGCAACCAAGGCTTTCCGCCCCAATGCCGTCCAATTGGTGAAGATGATTTTGAATGTGATTAGGCTGAACAGTCCATGTTCACTTATAAGCCAAAACGGACGATAGATACGTGTTTTTAAT
>JAOUOC010000142.1 GCA_029880585.1 Gammaproteobacteria bacterium | reverse complement strand
GACAAAGGTTCATGATGCTAATGATTTGATTTTGGCGCTTGATTTGGCTCATCAATACGATGATGCACTGATTGAAACCTATATCAAGGGAAAAGAATATACGGTGAGTATTCTGGATGATAGAGCACTACCGAGTATCAGGCTTCAGACACCAAGAGATTTTTATGATTATGAGGCCAAGTACAAATCAAAAACAACACAGTATTTTTGTCCATCTGGTTTATCTGATGAAGACGAAACAATGTTGCGTGGTTTGGCTGAGAGAGCATTCAAAACATTAGGTTGTCATGGTTGGGGAAGGATTGATTTTCTGCGCGATGAATCCAGCGAAAAATTTTATATTCTGGAAGCAAATACAGTACCAGGAATGACCAATACATCTCTTGTGCCCAAGGCTGCAGCCGCTGATGGTATGTCATTTGAACAATTGGTTTTGAGAATACTGGAAACAAGTTTTGAAAGGGAGAAGCAAAATGTCAAAGGATAAGATGGCTGTTAGAAATCCCGATAAAAAATCTTCGGATTTAGCATGGACCAGAAAAGTTAATTTTAAACTGCTTTTTACAGGCTTGATGACTGCCTTAATTGTGGTTGCCGGGATTTATAGCATGAGCTGGATTAAGGAAGGAACTGATGATATCTGGCCAGTTAAAAAAATTGTAATAGCTGGAGATTTGAAATACTTATCCAGCGAGACAGTTGTTAAAAAGATTGAAGAAATGAAGCCGAAAGGCATGCTGGTTCTGGATATTGATAAAGTAAGAGAAACTGTCAAGACAATGGATTGGGTGTTGGATGCATCGATCAGAAAGCAGTGGCCAGACAGTATTTATATTGAGATTGTAGAAGACAAACCGATTGCAATGATTAATGGACATATATTGACAGATAAGGGTAGTCAATTTGAGACATCGGAAAAATCGATATTTATAAAAGGATTACCAACATTTACTGTGAGTGACAAAAGCAGTCAGGACGTAAGTTCGGAGCAAATCAAGGAATATGAGTGGTTTAAAAACAGATTTAGATTAATTGATAAGCAGCTGGAAAAAGTCATTATAGATGAAATAGACCAATGGCAACTTGATTTTTCGGATGGCGTAAAAGTTTTTGTTGGTGGCAAGGAAAAAATGCAGAGAGTAGAAAGATTGATAGGCAGTTATTACTCAATTGATAACAGGAACAGCATTAAAAAGATAGATCTGCGATACCACAATGGTTTTGCAGTAAATTGGCAACAGGACAAGAGTTAAAAGTTTTAACATAAAAGAGAGCTACAGGATATGTCTAAAACACAAGATAAAAAATTAATTGTAGGGCTCGATATCGGGACATCCAAAGTGGTGGCTATTGTTGGTGAGATCGGGTTGGAAGGCTCAACAGACATTATAGGTATTGGCAGTCATCCTTCATCTGGTTTGAAAAAAGGTGTGGTAGTCAATATTGAGTCAACTGTGCAGTCAATACAAAGAGCTGTTGAAGAGGCCGAGTTGATGGCTGGATGTCAAATTCATTCGGTTTTTGTCGGAATTGCTGGTAGTCACATCCGGAGTCTTAATTCGCACGGTATCGTAGCTATTCGTGATAATGAGGTAAATAGCAGTGATGTTGAGCGTGTTATTGATGCCGCCAGAGCGGTTGCTATTCCTGCTGACCAAAGAATTCTTCACATTCTTCCTCAGGAGTTTGTAATTGACAATCAGGAAGGTATTAAAGAGCCGATTGGAATGTCGGGTGTAAGGCTTGAAGCCAAGGTACATATGGTGACAGGTGCAGTTAGTGCTGCACAAAATATCGTGAAATGTATCAGACGATGTGGCCTGGAAGTTGATGACATTATTCTTGAGCAATTGGCATCATCATACTCGGTGTTAACTGATGATGAGAAAGAGTTAGGTGTTTGCATTGTTGATATAGGCGGTGGAACAACAGACATAGCGGTGTTTACCGAAGGTGCTATTAGGCATACAGCTGTTATCCCTATTGCGGGAGATCAGGTAACAAACGATATTGCGGTTGCGTTAAGAACGCCAACGCAACATGCAGAAGATATCAAGATTAAATATGCTTGTGCTTTACGGCAACTGACTTCACTGGAAGATACCATTGAAGTTCCAAGTGTTGGTGACAGACCACCAAAAAGGATGTCGAGACAGACATTGGCTGAGGTTGTAGAGCCAAGATATGAAGAGTTATTTACACTTGTTCAGGCGGAATTAAGACGCAGTGGTTTTGAAGATATTATTCCTGCCGGAATCGTTTTAACAGGTGGATCTTCCAAAATGGAAGGTTTGATTGAGTTGGCTGAAGAGGTGTTCCACATGCCAGTAAGGCTAGGTGTCCCTCAAGGTGTTCAAGGTTTGGCAGATGTGGTGAGGAACCCTATCCATGCAACAGGTGTTGGGCTTTTACTTTATGGTCAGCAACAAAATCATGAGAAAGGTATAAGTGAACAGAATGCTTCAGGCTTTAGTAAAGTGTTAAAAAGAATGAAGCAATGGTTTAGCGGATTTTAGTTTTTTAAAAATTAGTTGTTTAACGAAGGGGAAATACTTATGGCTAATATGTTTGAACTGGTTGATAACTGTAGAGATAACGCAGTTATTAAAGTAATCGGTGTTGGGGGTGGTGGCGGTAACGCTGTCGAGCATATGGTGAAGGCAAATGTGGATGGTGTTGAGTTTATATGCGCCAATACAGATGCTCAAGCACTTAATCGTTCGATTGCAAAAACCACAATTCAGTTAGGTACTCAAATCACAAAAGGGTTGGGTGCTGGCGCTAATCCGGATATTGGAAGACAGGCCGCAATTGAGGATCGTGAAAGAATTACCGATCTGTTAATTGATACTGATATGGTATTTATCACCGCTGGAATGGGTGGTGGAACAGGAACAGGTGCTGCTCCAATCATTGCTGAAATTGCAAAGGAACTTGGGGTACTCGTTGTTGCGGTTGTTACCAAGCCATTTTTCTTTGAAATGAAAAAGCGCATGCAGGTTGCAGAAGATGGTATTGAAGAGTTGAGACAGCATGTTGACTCTTTGATTATTGTGCCTAATGACAAGGTTCTTAATGTCATGAAAGGTAAAAAACTGACGGAAGCGTTCAGTGCTGCAAATAATGTGTTGCACGGTGCAGTACAGGGTATTGCAGAGTTAATGACTTGTCCCGGATTGATTAATGTTGACTTTGCTGACGTTAAAACTGTGATGTCAGAACAAGGTACCTCTATGATGGGAACCGGTATTGCCAGTGGTGATAATCGCGCAAGAACAGCTGCAGAAATGGCAGTTTCAAGTCCATTGTTAGAGGATGTGGATTTATCAGGCGCGAAAGGCATTCTGGTTAATATCACTTCTGGTGAAGATATGAGTATTGACGAGTTTTCGGAAGTCGGTACTGTTATTCAGGAATTTGCTGCCGAAGATGCGACAGTGGTTATTGGTACTGCGATTGATAGTGAGCTTAATGATGAGATCAGAGTTACAGTTGTTGCGACCGGAATCGGTAAAAAAGCAGCACAGGCCCCAAAAATCACAGTGGACAATACCAAAAAAGCAGATGGAAGTAACAATTATCCGGAATTAGATAGGCCTACAATTTTGCGTAAGCAGGCTGCTGAAAACAAGCAAGCCGTAGGTAGTGATATGGATTATCTGGATATTCCCGCTTTTTTAAGAAAGCAGGCAGATTAAAAAATAAAGTGCCGAAGTAACTACTTTCAATTAATGATTTTGAAAGTAAAATTGACAAATAGAAGTAGTAGCAGTTAGATGCGATTGTGTTTATCGCCCCTTTGCTTGGCTACCGGTAGTTTTCCCTTCAACTATTGGTAGTCAAGTGTGTTTTTCGACTTCTGTTGTTATATTTATGAAAGTAATGTATTTGAGAATTAATTGGGATATTTTTGGTTTTTGGGGATAAGTCGTCTTTTTAGAAGATAATTAGTTAACAAAAAATGTAGTTTTAAAGATTTTTTATTCTATATGGGTATTAATTGTTATACAATTGGTCAAATATTTGTTCAAAAAACGTTCAGTAAGTTGTGTTGGATGTACGAGTTGTGATAGAATCGCGCGCGCTTTCGCTCCAACTCATCCGATGAGTCGGAGTGCGAATAGAATATGCTGATTTAAATCATTAACACAATATTGTGATTTGAATAGCATTACAGTCGATTGTCGTAAATTAGCAATTATTAGTTAGTAGCTACACTATTAAATTTTTTTGGAGAGAACTCTCGTAATGATTAAACAGCGTACCCTGAAAACCGCTATCAGAGCAACGGGTATAGGATTACATACCGGTGATAAAGTATATTTGACTTTGAGACCTGCACCGGTCGATACAGGAATTGTATTTCGTCGTGTTGATCTGGATCCAGTCGTGGAAATTTGTGCAGCACCAGAGAATGTAGGAGATACAACCTTATCTACCTGTCTGGTAAGTGGTGATGTCAGAATTTCAACAGTTGAACATTTGTTAGCTGCTATCGCAGGTTTGGGTATAGATAATGCCTTTATTGATGTATCAGCGCCTGAAGTTCCAATTATGGATGGGAGTGCAGCGCCATTTGTATTTTTAATCCAGTCTGCTGGTGTACATGAGCAAAACAAGGCAAAACGATTTATTAGAATCAAGAAACGTATTGAAGTTTCTGATGGTGATAAAAAAGCCATTTTTGAACCATTTGATGGATTCAAGGTTTCATTCGGTATCGATTTTAACCATCCTGTATTTACTGCTGGAGCGCAACATTCAGAGATAGATTTCTCTGCCACCTCCTTTGTTAAGGAAGTAAGCCGTGCAAGAACTTTCGGCTTTATGAATGATATTGAAAATTTACGAGCTAAAAATCTGGCAATGGGCGGTAGTATGGAGAATGCTATAGTTCTTGACGAGTATCGTGTGTTGAATGAAGACGGATTGCGTTACGACGATGAATTCGTCAAGCATAAAATTCTGGACGCAATTGGCGATCTTTACTTGCTGGGCAACAGTCTTGTAGGTGCATTTACTGGCATAAAATCGGGCCATGCATTAAATAACAGATTATTGAGAGCATTGGTAGCTGATCAGGAAGCCTGGGAAGTGGTTACTTTCGAAGATTCAGATCTGGCGCCAATTTCCTATATGATGAAACCAGGTCTTGCAATTTAAGTAAATCTGGATAGAATTTGAGCCGAGAGAGATCTCGGCTTTTTCATTTAGGGATAGTTGTATTTATTGGAAGCAACTGTGAATTTTGTCGCAAACCAGCAAATTGGTACATTTGGGTAAAAAAAATAAAAAATTATTTGGGCTTAATAATTATTTCTATATTGCCCAGTCCAACATAACCGGATTGCCTAAAAAAACTAAGCAAATCAGTAACTTGATACCTTAGTTTGGTTGCCCATGCTGCACTGTCTGCAGCAATTACAAGGATGTTTTGACGTACATTGACAACACGGCAATGCTTTGAAAGTGTTGCATTAAGTTTGCATTGTAAGGTATTGTTTAGTATATGGATTTTATCAAGACGATCTAGCAAGGATTTAATATCACCAGATGGTTCAGCAATAAGAGAATCTATTTGGTGAAAATGTGGACGGTTCATCGTTAAAATCTGTATAAAAGTATAAAATTAGGGCCATCTGGTAGAGGTAGTGTATCGCGTCAGCGAGAATTTGCCAATTGAAACCTTAATCTAAAAATATAAGAAGCACTAGCTATTAATGAGTAGTTGAATGAGTGCAATTTGAGAGAGTGGTTACATCCGTCTGTTTATCATCCAGACTGGATGAACAAAATTTAGAGTGAATTATGAGTATTACAATTTTGCAGCGTTCTTCAAGTGGAATGCGAAGCGTAAAACTTAAAAGTCGTTACTTATATACAGTGATAAGTCTTTTTGTTTTATTGCCTACAACCGCCGCTATCGGCGGTTATATGCTGGCTATGGAGCATTCAGATGCTGCACAGGTGAGAGAATCTACAATTGAATCCTGGAAAGATGAGTTGGCTCAGCAAAAGAAGTCTATTGAAAAAGCAAAGACTTCTTCACAACAACAAATTGATGCCTTAACGGCCAAGTTAGGCATGATGCAAGCACATATAAGACGTTTGGATGCAGCTGGCGAGAGAATTGTCACTGTTTCAGGTCTTGATGCCAAGGAATTTAATTTTTCTGAAGCGCCTGCGGTTGGTGGCCCTGAAAAATCAGATACCAGCAAAAGTATGACGACTGATGAAATTATTGCAGCATTGGAAAATTTAAATGATGATCTGGAATCTCGTGAACAGAAGTTAACAGTTCTTGAATCATTGTTGATGGATAAACATATGGGTGTTGAGCGTTTTATTTCCGGAAGACCAATTGAAAAAGGCTGGTTGTCTTCTTACTATGGAGAAAGAAGCGATCCATTTACCGGTAAAGCTGCATGGCATGGTGGCATTGACTTTGCTGGCAAAGAAGATTCAGCAGTATTATCAACAGCAGCGGGCGTAGTCTCATGGGTAGGGGAAAGACATGGCTACGGCTTGCTGGTTGAAATTAACCATGGTGATGGTTACGTTACACGTTATGCCCATAATAAAGCTGCGTTGGTTAAGAAAGGTGACATTGTTAAAAAAGGTCACAAGATAGCCAAAATGGGTAATACCGGACGTTCAACTGGCGCTCATGTTCACTACGAAGTGATTAAAGATGGTCGTACGATCAATCCAT
>JAOUOC010000143.1 GCA_029880585.1 Gammaproteobacteria bacterium | reverse complement strand
TTTTCCAACATTGCTCAAATCTATACGCTCTAATTCTCTAGACTCTATTCCCCAAAAGCGCCCGCATCACCCGGAAAAACTACAGGACTTTCAAAACCATCTTTGCTTACACTGGCAACACCAAAGAAGTAGTTGTCGATTACTATATTTTTCAGCGTATATTCATTCACATTACCAACGAATCGGCTATATTCCCATTGTGGAGCATCGGTATGACGCCAGTAAATTTTATAGCCAGCAATTATTTTCTTTTCCTTGCCAGATGCCTTCTTCCATTTCAAGGTTGTACTAGGTCTTACGGCGCCACTGATTTTAACTTCTGCTGGTGGACTGGGAGCCCATGACATGCTCGCTAGAGATACTGCATTAAGCCCTGTTAATTTAGCCGCATAATCAAAATTAACACCATCAATAGTATCGCCATAATTTATACCATTTTCTGTTCTTAAATCCTGATGTTGACGATTGTAATTTTCATTGGTTTCCATAATACGAACAGCAGGATATCCAAGATCATTAAAAGGTCGGTGATGCCCTCCTCGACCAAAACGATCCAGGCGATAGATCACCATTGTATCAAGATTATCGATGTATCTATCAGCCATCCAGTCAATATATCTGGCAAGATTTCGCGTTGGCGAATCCACTTCTCCACCAGTAAAACGTCTCGCTCTGGCTTGCTGTTCAGTTTCAGTTTGACGAGTACCTTCAGCGAATATTCTTGCAGTAGTATTGTTTATAACGCCGTTAATGCCTTCAATATTTCCAATCATATCGTTATTCAATACAGCCTTGATACGCCAGCCATCTTTTTGCGCTTGTTCAGCCATGATTTTGCCACCGAACAAACCTTGCTCTTCTCCGGCTAAGGCTGCGAATACGATTGAACCGTGGAATTTGTATTGACTTAATACTCTTGCCGCTTCCAATACGCCAGCAACACCTGAAGCGTTATCATTCGCGCCAGGTGAATCGGAAGTAAAATCCATCACATCACTAACTCTTGAATCAATATCGCCTGACATAATGACGTATCTGCCAGGATCGGTTTGTCCTTTCAATACAGCAATCACACTAACCACTTCGGTTGCTTCAGGTATACGTTTTTCGCCAGAAATCACATCCTTTTGAAAATAAACTTTAAGGCAGCCGCCACATGATTTTGAAATTTTCTCAAACTCGGATTTAATCCATCGTCTTGCAGCACCAATTCCTCTGGTGTCTGATATGGTATCAGATAAGGTATGACGTGTACCAAAGCCAACCAGCTTTTTAATATCTTTTTCAATGTTTTCAGCTGATATTTGGTCAGCAATAGATTTGAGTTTTTGTTGATCGACATACTCTACTTCACCAGCATTAATACCAGACGTAAATAAAAAAATAGAAGCAGATAAACCTAACAGATAGTTTTTCTTCATGATTTCACCGTGATACTGATTGTTTGAATGACACAAGTGTAACTGATACTAAATTGTGAGGCATTAGTTTTTTATTGTTATAACTTGATGTGATTGGGCTGATATATTTGTCTGGAATGAATAAGTTGTTTTATTTCGTCATCACTTAAGTGTATTCTCATAACTTCTACATAGCCATCACTTTCGACCACAGAAGCAATAGCATAATTATCATTATTTTTATTAATACAAAGCCACTCATAAGAAACAACTGAACTCCACTTGTCAGGTCGGTAACTCTGATAAAATTTAATTTCCTTACATCTTATTCTTTTTATAAATTTTTGATCAAATGCTGAGTAAGCAATACTTTTTAATGTTTCATCATTGTAAAAATATGCTCGATAGTTACTTAAAACCAATAATGTTAATACTATTGAAACTGTGATAATTATTTTTTTCATTTTCAGGTTTCATTGCTAAATAATCTATTTATGAAACCTAATACTACAGTAGTCAATAGCTACTTATCAATTATTGGTCGTAAGTATCAGGATGGATGAGTGTATTAAATGGGGAATATCTAATCCTTCTTTTTCCGCTTCAAACCTTCCAGCTTTTTCAAAAGATTAGGAATGTCATTATTATCGTTTTTGCTTTCAGATTTCTTATTTGAAGATGTCTCTTCTTTTTCTTCAAAAACACCGCATTTATTAGCTGTTAGCTGATCATATTCATTATGATAGACAAACATAACATAGTTTGATTTACCTGCTGTTGGTCCTTCACATGAAGTTAAAGTATCTGTATTAAGCAGCAAGAACTGATCCTTTTTTAAATCACCTTTAAAAACTTTAATCACTTTAAATTTACTTTTTGAAGCGTTATCAGAAGTTTCGGTTTCACCAGTGCCTTTGGCATAGATCACATAAGGATAGTTTAGAAACTTGGTTTCAATAGATTCAGGAACACACATGCAGGCAAATGCCTGAGCTGGAAAAAGAAAAAATAATATTGATATCAGTTTTTTCATAAAGTTTTAAAAATATTTCTTTGTCTTAAAAAGGAGGGAAACTCCCTCCTTTACAGTTTTAGCAGCATAACTGATTAATGACCATCGTATCCATCAACCCATCTTACTGACGTAATCCAGCGGCTACCATCTTCATCCTGACGGATAAAATATTCAACGTTACCTCTTCTACCCATAGAAATACCCCAACCAGCAGGTGTATTGCTACCAGATTTACCTTTAGAAGGAGCTGTGCTACCAGACGATGTATCTACAGTATTATAAGAATCAGTATGTGCATAGATTATCTCCAATTGCTCATAATCATGAGCATTTGGGTACTCATAAGGCGGGTTTTGATAATCCATGCAAGAGAACAAAGACTGATTATTAAAGTTTTCGTCCTGATGACCCAAACCGATATCATGACCTAATTCCTGACAAGTTACACTTTGTCTCCAATCTGGCTGGTCATAAAAGGCAGTATCGAAATACGTATCGTTCATTTTGGTATAGCCACGAGTAATATGTCCATTGGTATCAATATTAATCCCTGCTATACCTAACCAACCTGTTTGACCATAAGTATCATTACAAATTCTTATCTGGCCTGTTGGTGCATTACATTGACGACGCGTTCTCTTGTTAGTACTACCTTCTACCTCAACCATATCAAGTTTGGATGATGCAGACCAATCCGCTACAGCTTGAGTCACATAGCTATCCCAATGAGCTTCCGTACTGTTTACCACAGTCAAAGTAAAAGGACTAACAGTACTGGCCCAGTGGTAAGTACCCCAGGAATGATTTGCCTGAGAGATAGTTGGCATCACAGTTAAAGCCGCTGTTAAAACCGCTACACTTGATACTTTAGTTAAAGATTTTTTCATTTAATAAATCTCCTGTTATTTATTTTTAAACAAAGGAGAAGCTCTACCGCTTGGTGGAAAGACTTGATTAGCTTACAGAAATAAAATCCATTTCTGGCAATAACGCCACCCGAACTTCCATGGTTGCAATAAAATGCAATTTTGAATTTTGACTGTTGGTAATTTGTACCAACAACCAGCAATGAAGATAAAAGATTTTTAAAAAACATAAAAGCAGAATTTTGATTTATATCTCAAATAAAAATGAAAATCATTACTGGTCAGAGGAAGGAAGACTGATGTCTTCATCAAATAATATTGCCATCAAACAAGTTATTTTAGTTAGTGTGCCTTTTTATTGATTAAAAAAGGAGGGAGAACCCCTCCTTAATTGAGCAAACAGAATTATTGATTAATGACTTTCATTCTCATCATGCTCATCGACCCATCTTACTGATGTAATCCAGCGACTGCCATCGTTATCTTGTCTGATAAAAGTTTCAAGATTACCTCTTCTGCCTAATGAAATCCCCCAACCTGCAGGTGTATTGCCTGTAGAATTAGCGCTAGCTGGAAGCGAGCTGCCTGAAGATGTATCAACAGTGCTATAGGAATCAGTGTGATTATATATGATTTCCAGTTGCTCATAATCGTGAGCATTTGGATACTCATAAGGTGGATTTTGATAATCCATACAAGAGAACAAAGACTGATTGTTGAAATTTTCATCCTGATGACCTAATCCAACATCATGGCCTAACTCCTGACAGGTTACACTTTGTCTCCAATTTGGCTGATCATAAAAAGCAGTATCGAAATATGTATCATTAAGTTTGGTGTATCCTCGTGTAATATGTCCATTAGTATCAATATTGATACCTGCAATCCCTAACCAACCTGTTTGACCATAAGCATCGTTACAAATTCTGATTTGACCTGTTGGCGCAGTACATTGAACACGAGTTCTTTTATTGGTACTACCTTCTACTTCAAGCATGTTCAACTTACTCGAAACAGACCAATCTGCTACAGCCTGAGTCACATAACTATCCCAATGAGCTTCAGTACTATTGACCACTGTCAAGGTAAAGGGACTCACTGTACTTGCCCAATGATAAGTTGACCAAGAGTGGGTAGCGTTTGCAGCAGTTGATGCGATAGTTAAGCCAGTCGTCAATGCAACAATACCAGCTGCTTTAGTTAAAGATTTTTTCATGTAAATCTCCTGTTATTGGTTTTTATAAAAAGGAGAAGCTCTACAATCTGGTGATACTTAATTGTTCAAAAAATTTTAATCTTAATTTTTTCACAAATTTCACCTGAACTTCAATTTACCAGTTTGTGGATAAACTGGCTGAGTCTCAGTGTTTATTAACTTCGAAATTAACAAACGTTAGAAAAATAGATTAAATATTTATCAGTTGAAAGTACTATTTTCGTTTTTATCTCAAATGAAAATGAAAATCATTACTGGTCAGAGGAAGGATGAGATTTAGTGTAAGTTATTGATTTTGAGATATTTTTTATTTTTAATTGAGATATAACAAATATAAGTAGTTTGTTTTTACAGGATAAAATCAGATATCTAAATTAGTGAAAACAAACAAAATTCAAACTAATATTTGCTCCTGGTTAAAAAAACAATTTTTAGCCAAATCTTTGCAAAACTAATAACAAAAATCATTTTAAATATGTATTTCTGCCAAAACTATCTGCAAAAGAGAATAATAAGCCTTGATGAAAATAGAAATTAAACTATTACATCCATCTTCATCAAGACTATAATTTGGACACCCGTTAACTAATTTGCTTAAAACGCCCCTGAAAGAACCGCAGCATTTTAGGCTCATAAATAAACTCAAGACCTTTAATTGACTCGGCATCTTCCATCACCTGCGCCACACTTTCAACCACAACATCCATATGCGCCTGAGTGTAAACTCTTCTCGGAATTGTTAATCTGACCAATTCAAGTTTGGGATAATAATTCTCACCTGTATCCTTGTTTCTTCCTGCTGACACCACACCACGTTCCATTGAGCGAACGCCAGATTCAACATACAAGGCTGCAGCTAATGCCTGGGCAGGAAAGTTTTCTTGTGGTACGTGTTTTAAAATAGCCTGAGCATCAAGAAATATTGCATGTCCACCATAAGGTTTTACAATCGGCACTCCATGTTTTTCCAATTCACGTCCCAGATAGGCAACCTGACCAATTCTGGCGGCCATATGAGCGTCATCAACACTTTCCTTAATGCCTATGGCCAATGCCTCCATATCTCTACCAGCCATCCCTCCGTAGGTATGAAGGCCCTCATAAACAACCACCAACTCGCAAGCTCTTTCATACAGTTCAGCATCATTCATTGCCAGAAAACCACCAATATTCACCATCGCATCTTTCTTCGATGACATAGTGGCTGCATCGGTTAATGAACAGATTTCATAAACAATCTCTTTTACTGACTTATTCTGATAGCCCTCTTCTCTCTGCTGAATGAAATAGGCATTCTCGGCTACTCTGGTCATATCATGAACCAGCATAATTTGATGTTGATCGCACCAGCGCCTTACTTCTTTCAGATTTGAAATGGATATAGGTTGGCCACCAGCCATATTGACGCACGTCGCGATACAGATATAAGGAATTTTTTCGCTGCCGACTTCTTCAACCAGTCGATTCAATTTATCCAGATCCACATTACCTTTAAACGGATGAGTAGATGCAGAGTCATGTGCTTCATCGATAATAACATCAACAAAAGTGCCACCTGCCAACTCCTGATGCAATCTTGTTGTGGTGAAATACATATTGCCCGGAACAAAATCACCATCCTTGATCAGAATTTGACTGAGTATATTTTCAGCACCACGGCCTTGATGTGTGGGTACAGTAAATTGATAACTATAATAATCTTTTACGGTTTGTTCCAGATGATAAAAGTTTCTACTGCCGGCATAGGATTCATCTCCCATCATCATTCCCGCCCACTGCCGATCACTCATAGCGCCAACACCGGAATCGGTTAGCAGATCAATATAGACATCTTCAGAACGCAATAAAAATGTGTTAAAGCCAGCTTCTTCAATAGCTTTTTCACGCTCTTCTCTGGTTGTCATTTTTAAAAGTTCAACCATTTTAATTTTGTAGGGCTCTGCCCATGATTGCTTATCCACGCTACACCTCGCAGGACATTAAATTAAAAATCAACTGTGACAAGTTTATGAATAATCAGACTTACCACAGCGAATACTGTGGCATTTCATCCCTTTGCATACAGATAGTTATGCAAAGTGGCCAGATGTTTCGGACATGCAGAAATATTCACGTGCAGAATCATTTACGAATTTGCAATCCGAACAGGTAATAAAATACCGCAATGGCCAGATTTGATTATTGATTTAAATCATTAGTTTGATGTGGAAGCTTT
>JAOUOC010000027.1 GCA_029880585.1 Gammaproteobacteria bacterium | reverse complement strand
GGGAATTTTGCCAGCTTTAAATTTTTCTTTCATTTGCTCAAATGCTGTCAGTAAAACCTGTCTGGAGGTAATTGAATGGCTTTGATTGGAAGCCCAGGCAGCAAGCTGGCTTTCTCGTGGTCGGGTGATAAAATAATTGAGGGTTTCTTTTGTACTTAATTGCGTTGCAACACCTTCCACCTTGACTTGTCTTTCCAATGCAAGCCAACTAAAGTTAGCACTCACTTTACTATTAACTTTAATATCCTGAGCCTTTCGACTGTTCAGGTTGGTATAAAAAACAAGACCTTTTTCATCCAGATGCTTAAGCAAAACAACACGCTGACTTGGTTGTCCATCCTGATTAACTGTGGCAAGTGTCATTGCGGTAGAGTCAATCACACCCAAATGACTGGCATCTTCCAGCCAAGCCTGAAGTTGAATAATCGGATCGTCATTAAGGTCTTTTCTGCGCAAATGGGATTTATTGTATTCGCGTCTTTGATCTTCCAGTTTCATCTTGTTTACCAGAAATTATTTATTAATTATATATTAAACCTGAACCACAAAGGGCACCATAATGATGCCCTTATCGTGTTAATAAAACAACTCTTAATATTATTGAATATTATGGTTGCGCTGCTGGTCCACCAATCGGATTTTGACCAGACTTTTTCTTACTGGAAGTTTTCTTAACGGGTTTCGAAGAATCATCGTCTTCATCCCATCCTTCTGGCGGCTCGGGATCTTTGCCAGCCATAATATCTCCAACTTGCTTGGCATCAATGGTTTCATATTTCATTAATGCTGCTGCCATGGCTTCAAGTATGTCACGATTTTCCTTGAGTAATTTTTCAGAACGCTTATAGTTTTTCTCAATCAGGAGTTTAATTTCCTGATCAATCAACTTGGCTGTATCATCTGCCACATGCTTTGTTTGTGTAACCGAGCGACCTAAAAAGACTTCTTCTTCATCTTCTGCATAGGTTAAAGGGCCTAATTTTTCAGAAAAACCCCATTTGGTGATCATGCTGCGAGCAATGCTGGTTGCTCTCTGTATATCATTTGAAGCACCTGTAGTGACTTTTTCCGCACCGTTTAGCATTTCTTCGGCAATACGACCGCCGTATAAAATAGATAAACGACTTTCAAGATATTCCTTGCTGTGACTATATCTGTCTCTTTCCGGTAATTGCATGGTAATGCCCAAAGCACGACCACGTGGAATAATGGACACCTTATAAACCGGATCAGAACTGGGAACCAGCATACCAACAATTGCATGACCTGCTTCATGCCAGGCAGTATTAAGCTTTTCTTCTTCATCCATGACCATAGATCTACGCTCGGCACCCATCAGAATTTTGTCTTTGGCTTTATCAAAGTATTCGTGTGTGACGGTACGGCTACTAAATTTGGCAGCAAAAAGCGCAGCTTCGTTAACCAGATTTGCCAAATCGGCACCAGAAAAACCGGGGGTTCCTCTGGCAATGGCATTGGCATCAACATCGTCACCCAAAGGAACTTTGCGCATGTGTACTTTTAAAATCTGCTCACGACCTTTAATGTCAGGAAGACCAACTGTGACCTGACGATCAAATCGACCCGGTCTTAATAATGCGGGATCCAGTACATCTGGACGGTTGGTAGCTGAAATTACAATGACACCTTCACCACCATCGAAACCATCCATTTCGACCAGTAACTGGTTCAAGGTTTGTTCGCGCTCATCATGACCACCGCCAAGACCAGCGCCACGATGACGACCGACAGCGTCGATCTCATCAATAAAAATAATACAGGGAGAATGTTTTTTCGCTTCGGCAAACATATCGCGTACACGGGATGCACCAACACCGACAAACATTTCGACAAAGTCAGAACCGGAAATTGTGAAAAACGGGACTTTGGCTTCACCAGCAATAGCTTTTGCCAAAAGTGTTTTACCTGTACCTGGAGGGCCAACCATCAAAACGCCTCGAGGAATTTTGCCACCCAATTTAAGGAATTTTCCAGGCTCTTTTAAGAAATCAACCAATTCCGAGACTTCTTCTTTAGCTTCTTCACAACCAGCCACATCAGCAAAGGTGGTTTTTACCTGATCTTCACTAATCAATCTGGCCTTGCTCCGACCAAAACTCATGGCACCGCCTTTTCCGCCGCCTTGCATCTGGCGCATGAAAAAGACCCAGAAGCCAATCAACAGTAATATTGGAAACCAGTAAACCAGTATAGTGAAAAATGCACTTTCACCTTCAGGTTCAACACCTGTATAGGAAATACCTTTTTCAAGTGCTTTATTGGCCAAAGCTTCTTGCGCACCAAAAGGCATTTCAGTTGTTACTTCCGTACCATTTTTCATTTCGGCCTTAATCGTAGAAAGGCCTTTAACTTCAATTTTAGATACCAGATCTTTATCGATATCCTGCATTAAAGTGGAGAATTCAACCTGACTGGACTGATTTCGTGCGTTTTCATAGTTATCAAAAACCGTAACCAGTACCAAAGCAACTGCCAGCCATAACAATAAATTTTTTGTCACTTCACTCAAAAGACTATCCTCTTTAGATGTAACTCAGATCAGACATTGAAAATGTTGATTGCCTGTTCTTGATTCCTTACCTATATTTCAGTGTTTTACAATTATCAATGCAACAGGATACAAAACCAAATAAAAACAATCTATTAATTGTATCGCAATATTTCAATTGATGCCTGATTGTTATCCTTTAAATCCAACTCCAATCAAATAAACTTCCCTTGATCGCGGTCTGGAAGCCTTGGGTTTTCGGATCTTTAACGTGCCAAAGTAGTCCTGAACAGATTTTTTATACTGTTCAAAACCTTCTCCCTGAAAGACTTTTACAACAAAATCCCCCTTGTTTTTCAAGGTTTGACAAGCTAAATCCAGAGCCAGTTCAACCAGATACATTGAAGCAGGTTGATCAATTGCATCTACCCCGCTTATATTGGGTGCCATATCGGAAATTACAAGGTCTGCCTTTTGATTTTCTGTAGCCGCAAGAATTTCATCCAGAACATGGTCTTCTCTAAAATCTCCCTGAATAAAAGTCACATATTCCAGATAATCCATCGGTAAAATATCGGTAGCAATGATTTTCCCGCTGTTTTCAATTTTTTTGGCCACATATTCAGACCAGCCGCCTGGCGCTGCACCCAGATCAATAACATTCATGCCCTTTTTTATTAATTGATCTTTTTGATCAATTTCTTCAAGTTTGTAAACTGCACGGGATCTTACACCTTCTATTTGAGCGCGTTTGACGAAAGGATCGTCAAAATGCTCTTTTAACCAGCTTTTACTACTTTTACTCTTTGCCATCAGTTTACCAATAGAGATTTATTAAAAAGTCTTTAAAGATCAGTTTTAAATAAGACTTGATTTTCGGTGATTCAAAATATATTTTTGTATTCGAATAACATTTTATTTGTTTTCGGACAAAAACTGCAAAAATTATTATCTCAGAAGCACAGTAATAATGGTAGAATGTCTACCCAATATTGATAAGTATGTTGTTATGAAATTATCCACCAAGCAAATCAGTCATTTGAGAAGTCTGGCTCATGCTCTCAAACCAGTCGTCATGATTGGCGACAAAGGTCTAACAGATTCAGTTGTTAATGAAATTAATCTGGCACTTGATAGTCACGAATTGATCAAGGTGAAGGTTAGAGCAGAAGACAGAGAATCTCGCGAGCAGATGATTAATACCATCACAAAAAAAACGGCAGCCGAAAGAATTCAGCAAATTGGTCATATTGTTACCTTGTTTAGACGCAGCAAGGCCATGAAAATCGGTTTGCCAGCGTAACTACCTTTCGCTAACAGCAGTATATGGCTATTAAGCGGACTGTTTATAATAGAAAATATTCTTAACATCCCTGAATTCAATCAATTCACTTTGACTATACTTTTACTGATATTTTTAAAAATCAGATTTTGGTGATTGTGATGACGTTTAAGGATTATTTGAGAGTTTTAAATGAGCAGGATGGCTCTGATCTTTTTTTATCAACGGGCGCCAAGCCCAGTGCAAAATTCTATGGGAAATTAAAAGCGATTGATGAGAAAATATTACAGCCAGGAGAAATTAAGGATATTGCATACCAATTAATGGATGAGGAGCAAATTCAAGAATTTGAGCAAAAACCGGAAATGAATTTGGCTATATCTGAAACCAATGTAGGGCGATTTCGTGTAAATATCTTTAAACAGCGTAATCAGATTTCAATGGTTATCCGATCAATTAAAGTTGATATTCCCAACTGGCAGGATTTAAAACTTCCAGAGATACTACCCAAGCTAATCATGCAAAAAAGAGGTTTAATTTTATTTGTTGGTGGTACAGGCTCTGGAAAATCGACTTCGTTAGCTTCATTAATTGATTATCGTAATGCTAATTCGGCGGGACACATTATCACCATAGAAGATCCGGTAGAATTTGTACACAAACATAAAAAATCAATCATCAATCAAAGGGAAGTGGGCGTTGATACCGACAGTTATGAGGATGCTTTAAAAAATACTTTAAGACAGGCACCTGATGTGATTTTAATTGGTGAGATCCGCGATCAGGAAACAATGGAGCATGCTCTTGCTTTTGCCGAAACCGGACATCTATGCATCTCAACTTTGCATGCGAACAATGCCAATCAGGCACTCGACCGAATTATTAACTTTTTCCCCGAAGAGCGACATAAACAATTATTTCTTGATTTGTCATTAAATTTACAGGCATTTATTTCTCAACGACTAATACCTACGATTGATGGTAAAAGATGTGCTGCTATAGAAATTTTGTTGGGCACGCCAAGGGTTTGCGATTTAATCAAAAAAGGAAAAGTGGATGAAATAAAAGAAGTGATGAATAACTCTGAAAATCAAGGTATGCAAACTTTTGATTCAGCATTATTCAAACTTTATCAACAGGGCAAAATAAGTTATGAAGAAGCGCTTAAAAACGCGGATTCGCAAAATAATCTGGCGCTTAAAATTCGTTTATCAAAGGAAAGAGGAGTTAGCCCTTCCAATGTGACCAGCATGGAAACCAAGTCAACCTCTACTAATGAATCTGTAACAGAGGAACCCAGCGAAAAAGAAGAAAAATCTGAAAATGGCGGATTTGGGGCAATGAACCTTTCTCTTGAACCGATTAATCAGAAAAACGAAAGCAATAGTCAGTAATTAACCAAGAAAAAGCCAATACCAGAAAACTGATATTGGCTTTGAATACAATAATAAATTACAGGTACTGTTTTAAAAACTTCAGATAAGCATCAGAAGCGGTGATTTGATTGGCTTTCTTTCTAAAACCGTGTCCTTCATCGGGGAAAAGTACATATTCAACAGGCACATTATTTTTGCGAATAGCTTCTACCATTTCATCACTTTCAACCTGAAGAACGCGAGGATCATTGGCTCCTTGAACAATCAATACCGGGTTTTTAATCCTTTCAGCATGAAATAATGGAGAAATAGCGTGATGTCTTTCACCATCGGTTGCCGGATCACCCATTTCATCATACAGTGATTTTTTAAAGCTTTCCCACCAGGGTGGAATACTGGTTAAAGTACGAGTCCAGTTGGTGACACCAAAAATATTAATACCCACTTTAAACTCATCAGTAAATGTCATGCCAGCCATAGTCATATACCCACCATAACTGCCACCCATAATACCGATTTTATCTGCATCAACCCAATCCAGTGTTTGCAAATATTTTTTACCATAGACAATGTCTTGCAAATCATCCTGACCGTGTTTTTTATCATCCAGATGGAAGAAGGTTTTACCATAACCGGATGAACCTCGATTATTTACCGCAAAGATGGCATAACCATTGTTCACCAGATGTTGAACCATAGCACGATAACCTTTACGAGATTGTCCACCCGGACCACCGTGTACCAAAATCATGGCAGGCGCTTTTGCTTCTGCGCTCGACTGTTTGGGCTTGTAAAGTAAACCGGGGACTTCCAGACCATCAAAGCTTTTGAACCTTCTGACTTCGCTGGCAACCAGATCAGCTTCGTCAATTTCAGGATTAAGGGTTTGAGTTAATCTTTTAGTGGCATTATCTCCCATTTGATAGGTAAATAAATTCGATGGTGAGGTATCAGAGTTAATATAAAACACCATTCGTTTTTCATCGTTGGAAAAATTAATGCCTCTTAAATCGCCTGCTGGCAAGTCTGGCAGGGCAACAGGTTTTCCAGTTGTTGTATCTGTGATTTCAATACTGGTTTGCGCATCTTTATTAATGCCGGTTACCTGATAGCGACCATTTTTGGAGAAGTAAACAAAAGAAACATCCCATTCCGCCTGAAAGTAGGGTTGGTGAGTTTTATCTGCAAGATTGTATTCCCAGGCCTGATTGTATTCACCATGTGCGTTGGTGGCATATATTAAATTTTGACCGTCAGTTGTAAAAGTGTAGGAACCATAGCTGACATTACCATCATGTGGTGTAATCAACAGTTCATTTTTATCACCAGAAAGTAGATCAACCAGATAGAGATTGGAGTCCGTATTGGAAACCGCTTCTCTTAAAACCAGCCACTGGCCATTTGAACTGACGTCACTGAGACTCCAGCTTTTATCGTTTTGGTAAACCAGCTCACGGCTATAATCTTTTGCAGAATATCGATAGAGATCAAAGCTACGTGCATCTCTTTCATTGGTTGCTACAAAGAAAGCGCTGTTGTCCGATTGCCAACCAACAACCATGGCTTTTAATTTTTCACCAGGCGTCAGGTCTTTAGTGGTACCGTCAAGCTCTCTGACATAAACATGATTCAGTTCGTTACCACCCTGATCAGCGGTATACAATATACGGTCATCTTCCGGAAACCAACTTACACCAAAGATTGTGTCAGTTGTAGATTGCGTTAGTGCTTGTGGCGCACTGCCATCAACAGGATAGCGATAGGCATTATAGATCCCGGTTTGATCATTACTGACCAGTACTGCAGTAGCATCATGATTGAGTGAAGAGCCGGAAACCGAAATTGTTTTAAAAAAATCGGCGGTGGAATAGGTTTTTAAAACCTTTTCCTGTGAAACTTTTTTTTCAGTTGTTTCCTGAGGCTCAGAACCACAAGCAGCCAATAGAAACACACTGGAAAAATAGAGGATATGACGTAATTTCATAGCAATCTCCAGTTTGTTTGATGGTTTTATATTAATTATCTTGAAAGGGATTATCCCAAAATCAGCAACATACCTTACCATAAAATAATGGTTTAACACCTAATAAATTGTGAGTTAATATTTCATTTGTATAAAACATTTTACGTCTTAAAAGGTAGAATAGAGTTGAATATTCATTCTCTGATCTCTATGATTTGACTCAAATAATACTTCCTATGAAATGATTGCCTTAATGATTACCCTTTTTCATCATTTATTAACCAATGCCGTTTCATTACATCCTGAAAAGATTGCGCTTTATCATAAAAAAGAGCAAATCAGTTATCGCGAGTTAAATCAGATAACCTGTCAATTGGCTAATCAATTTACATCAATCAGAGAAGACGAATTACATGTAGCCGTTTATCTGCCAAAGCAAATTGAAACTGTTATCAGTTTTTTTGCGACCAGTATGGCTGGTGGTGTGTTTATACCGATCAATCCCTTATTAAAACCGGATCAGGTATTGCACATTTTGCAGGATAGTCAAACTGATATTCTGATAACCAGTCAAAGTCGTTATCAGCAGTTATCTAAAAGTTGTGAGGAGATGTTAAAGGATAAAATAATAATTCTGACTGATGGATATGAATCATCATTGCCCGTTAATTGTTATTCATGGAAAGATGCAATATCCAATAAAAGGCCAGAGAAGATTCAAACTGAAATATCTTCCAGTCAACTGGCAGCAATTTTATACACATCTGGCAGTACAGGTAAGCCAAAAGGTGTAATGCTTTCTCATCAAAATCTGGTGATAGGTGCACAAAGCGTTTCTTCTTATTTGAAAAACACCTCAGAAGATAAATTACTGGCAGTATTACCATTAAGTTTTGATTATGGATTGTCGCAAATCACCACCGCATTTTATGTGGGTGCTAGTGTGGTATTAATGGAATATTTATTGCCGAGAGATGTGATCAAGGCGGTGGAGCAATATGAAATTACCGGATTGGCAGCTGTTCCACCACTTTGGGTTCAACTGGCGCAACTGGAATGGCCAGAAAAAGCAAAAAAATCATTACGCTATATTACCAATAGCGGTGGCGCTATGCCGCAGGATGTTCTTAAAGGCTTGCAGCTTCAATTACCTGATTCATTACCCTATTTGATGTATGGCTTAACCGAAGCTTTCAGAAGCACTTATCTGGAACCATCAGAAATTGAAAAGCGACCGGGATCCATGGGTAAGGCAATCCCCAATGCTGAAATTTTGCTGATCAATTCAGACGGAAAAATTTGTGGTGCAGAAGAAGAAGGTGAGTTAGTTCATCGAGGGCCATTGGTTGCCATGGGATATTGGAATTTACCGGAGAAAACACAAAAGCGATTTAAACCATTGCCTGATTCGGTCGAAAATTATGACCCAAACGAATTAGCGGTATATTCTGGTGATATTGTTAAAAAGGATGATGACGGCTTTCTTTATTTTATTGGTAGAAATGACGATATGATCAAATCGTCAGGTTACCGAATTAGCCCCGCGGAAATTGAAGAGTATTTATATCGACACCCTGCTATTAGTGAAGTGGCTGCGATAGGTGTTCCCCACAAAAGTCTGGGACAGGCGGTGGTATTGGTAATAAAGGTTGTGCCTGATTCCGATTTGGATATCGAAGCAATAAAAAAATATTGCCAGCAAACATTTCCCAACTTTATGCAACCACAGGCTATTGAGTTAAAGAATTCGCTCCCGCGTAATCCAAATGGTAAAATCAATCGTACTAAGCTCACTCAGGAATTCGCATCAATGTTTGAGCCAATAGAATAAAGGACAAGACATTGCCAGAGAATAAGACAGTACCAAAACATCAATCCATGGATCAATTTGAAAGTCTGGATAATGATCTGCTTGTAAATGGTTTATCCGTTCAAAGGGTCAAACAGATTGCTGGTCAAACACCATTCTATGTCTATGACCGCCAGGTTATACGTCAAAATATTCTACTTCTTAGAGATAATTTACCCGATGCAATTAAATTGCATTATGCGGTTAAAGCTAACCCGATGCCACAGCTAGTCAGTTATATTCAATCTCAGGTGGATGGTCTGGATGTGGCCAGTGGCAAAGAGTTGAGTATAGCCATTAATTCAGGAATGACAGCAAATGATATTAGTTTTGCAGGGCCAGGGAAAAGTGAAAATGAATTGAGCATGGCAATTGCTGCAGGGATCACTATAAATGTGGAATCGTTTAATGAATTAAAACGGATCAAGTCGTTAACCGAGAAATGCGATTATCCGGCAAAAGTTGCCTTGCGAGTCAATCCGGATTTTGAATTGAAATCCTCAGGCATGAAAATGGGTGGTGGTGCGCAGCAGTTTGGTATTGACGCTGAGCTGATCCCGGATGCGATTAAAATAATCAGGGATTATGAGTTTGATTTACAAGGGTTACATATTTTTACCGGCTCACAAAATCTCAATGTTGATCACATCATGTCTGCCCATGAAAATATTTTTAAACTGGCGGACCAGATAAGTCAGCAAAATGGCATCGCTTTTAAACATCTAAACATTGGTGGCGGATTGGGCATTCCCTATTTTCCGGGCGAAAAAGAGATAGATGATGAAGGTATCAGGCAAATCGGGGATGCGCTGGATATGCTGATTGAACGCTATCATCAAAGTTTTGCCGACACTGAAATTATCATGGAGCTGGGTCGCTATCTGGTGGGAAATGCAGGACTCTATGTTTGTGAAGTGACGGATATTAAGGAAAGCCGTGGTAAAACATTTGTGATTGTAAATGGTGGTTTACATCATCATTTGGCAGCTTCTGGCAATTTTGGTCAGGTGATCCGCAAAAATTATCCGGTTGCCGTTGCTAACAAAATAAATCAACCTGTTGATAAAGCTGTGCAAATTGTTGGCCCATTGTGTACGCCGCTAGATATTCTGGCAAATCAGTATGAATTACCAAAAATTGAAATGGGAGATCTGATTGCTATCTATCAGTCTGGTGCTTATGGCTATACTGCCAGTCCAAGAGATTTCCTGAGCCATCTTCAGCCAGTAGAAGTATTGGTTTAGTTTGAACAGTATTACATTATTCGAAATTTAAAAGATGGTGCCGAAGGCCGGACTTGAACCGGCACGACCGTAGGTCACTACCCCCTCAAGATAGCGTGTCTACCAATTCCACCACTTCGGCATAGAAAGAATAAATTCTGACTTATTGTTGCGCTGGAGGATCTTTTTCCTGCTGCTTCTCGGTTTTTTCTTCTGCAGGTACTTCGTCAGCAACCGGATCAGCGGCAACTGGTGCAAGTTGATCTTCTGGTGCTATTTGTTCTTCAGGGCTAGCAGCCTCTTCAGCAACTGGCGCATCCAGAACCGCATCTTTAACTTCTTCAGTATCAGCGTTTTGATAGCTAATTGTTAATGCAATTGCAAAAAACAAAATGGCTAAAAAAGTTGTAGTTTTGGTTAAAACATTACCAGAACCCGCAGCGCCAAAAACAGTGTTTGATGCACCAGATCCAAATGAAGCACCCATTTCTGCGCCTTTACCTTGTTGTATTAATATAATACCGATTAAGGCAAGTGACACGATTAAGTAAATAATTAATATCAGTTCCATGGTTTATCCTGCTAAAGAATAAATTTTTAAAAAATCATCCGGTTTAAGTGATGCACCACCAATCAAACCACCATCAATATCAGGCTGAGCCAAAAGGGCTTCAGCATTGGCGGCATTCATGCTGCCACCGTATAAAATTTGTAGTCCCTGTGCAACATCCTTATCCAGTTGAGCAAAAAACTCACGCAAGGATTGATGCACTTCCTGAGCTTGCTCAGGTGTCGCTGTTTGACCTGTTCCAATGGCCCAAATAGGTTCGTAAGCCAAACAAGCCTTATTAAAGGCTTTTATGCCTACCAGATCAATAACAGACTGGCATTGTTCTTTTAGTACTTCAAGGGTAATACCCTGTTCACGTTGTTGCAAACTTTCGCCAATGCATAAAACGGGTGTAATACCACATTCCAGTGCAGCAGAAAATTTTCTGGCAACTTCATCATTAGTATCGCCAAACAGTTCCCTGCGTTCAGAATGACCAACCAGTAAATATTCAATCTGGTAATCTTCGAGCATACTGACACTAATTTCGCCAGTGTATGCACCAGATTTTTGCCAATAGGCATTCTGCACACCAAGTTTCAAATGACTGTTACATGCCAGTTTGGCTATATCAGACAAATGAATTGTCGGAACACAAATTAATAACTCGGCTGATGACTCCGAAGCAGAAGCAATTATTGCACTTGCCAATTGCAATGCTTCTGAGCGAGAACAATTCATTTTCCAATTGCCAGCAATTAATTTTTTTCGCAAAACTTCTCTCCCAATGTTCTGTTATCAATCTGTGCGTTTACGCTCACTTGCTGCTTTTGACAGTTCGTCAGGTCACAAATTCCATAAGGAAACACTAAAAGGGCGCAAATGTTACCTGACATATCGCCGATATACAAGCGATAGATCACACTGATCTACAATTATTTAGTTGAATTTTTAATCAGATAAGTTTGTTTCATATCAGGCAGACTTAACCGTACCATCATCAATGAGACGGGTTTTGATAAATTCAATAAAACTGACGTGTTCCAGTGGTTTGGAAAAGTAGTAGCCCTGAATATTATCGCAACCATTTTCGGCCAGAAAATCGTATTGTTGTTGTGTTTCAACACCTTCTGCTATGACATCAAGATGCAAGCTTTTTGCCATTGAAATAATAGCCTGTGTGATTTCAGTATCTTCGGTGCTAACCACCAGTTCATCAATAAATGAACTGTCGATTTTAAGGGCGTCCAAAGGAAAACGTCTAAGATATGAAAGTGAGGAATAGCCAGTTCCAAAATCATCAATAGCTATCCTGATTTGCATTTCCTTGAACCTCTCAAGCATATCAATAGCCTGAGTAACGTCTCTCATCAACATACTTTCAGTAATTTCAACTTCCAGCAAGCGAGGCGGGATTTTGAATTTTTTCAATGTTTGAGCAATTTGTTCTGGCAGATCGGCTTGCTTAAATTGCAATACTGACAAATTAACAGAAAATCTGATATCAAAGCCCAGACGCCTGCATTCAACAATCTGTTTACAGGTGTTGTCCAGTACCCAGGTACCAATCTCTTTGATCAATCCGGTATTTTCAGCTATCGGAACAAATTCTGACGGAGAAATCGTTCCCAGTATCGGGTGTTTCCATCGAACCAAAACTTCAGAGCCAATCATGCGGTTTTCAACAATATTAAATTGTGGCTGAAAAACGATTGAGAGCTCTCCGTTTTTGATGGCTTGCCTTAATTCATTGGCCAACTGATGACGTTTGATAGCCATGTAGTTAAGTTCGGCTTCAAAGAATTCATAGGTATTGCGACCAGATTCCTTGGCCTTGTACATTGCTGCATCGGCAGCTTTCATTAGTGAATCCACATCGACACCATCATTAGGATAAGTACAAATACCAACACTGACGGTGGTATTAACCTCATAATTGGATAATCGGAAAGGCTCTTCAAAACTGCCTACAATTTTTTCAGCAATGTTGATCACATCATCGGTATCATAGAGAGAATTAAGGATAATAACGAACTCGTCACCACCCAATCTGGCTAAAGTGTCAACATTTCTGATTTTCTCAAGCAAACGTTCACTGGTTGCCTTGAGCAATTGATCACCCACAGCGTGCCCCAAAGAGTCATTAACATCCTTAAAGTGATCCAGATCGAGGAATAAAACTGCAACTATAGAGTTTTCTCGCGCTGCGCGTTTGAGTGACAATTTCATACGATCCATACACAAGGCACGGTTGGGAAGTTGTGTCAGAGAGTCATAATTAGCCAAATATTGTAAATCTTTTACAGCTCTTTCCAGTCTTTTCTTATTTATTTTCATGGCATTATTAACATCTTCCCGCTCTTTTCGTTGTCTTTCAATTGTGACAAGCATTTGATTAAAAGAACGAGATAATGATCCAATTTCATCATCACCATAATCAGGTACACGAATGGAAAAATTACCGCTACCACTTATTTTTCGGCTTATCCGTTCCAGCTCAACCAGCGGTTCGGAAATTGTCTTTTGAACACTAAAGGAGACCAGAAATACGCCTGTCATTATAATCACTACAACCGCCAAACTGACCATTATGTAAAAGGTCAGATCCTTATAAAAAGGATCAGTAGATAGTTTTAAATAAACAATGCCGTTAAATTCCTTGTTGTCATCTAGAATAGGTTGCCATAAGAAAAGCCTGTCATCTAGCCAAAGATTGCTCTCATTTTTTTTAAATTCAGCTTCGCTAATGAAAATATCTTTCGAGTTTCTTGAGGAAATAATTTTGCCGGTATTATCAAAAATTGCGGCTGCAAAATCAGAATTGATAACTAATGAATTCAATAAACGATTAAGCTCTTCCTGATTATCATTGGCTATGTAAATGGTGGCGTTATTTGCAATGAGATTTGCCTGACTTTGAGTGTTTTTAATCAGGGCGTTTTTTGACATTTGATAATAGGTCACACTAATACTGGAAGCAGCTAACACCAGTACTGCGGCAGAAATTGATACCAATATTAGTACCAGTTTCGAACGTATAGATGTCCCTGTGTTTGTCAATTCCTTTGCCTCATTAATTATGTTTTCGCCAAGTTGTTTTATATAATTAAAGCATCAAAATTTTAATTGCCTTGTCCATGAATTTTTGAGCAATAACCTAAAAATCTACAAGTTGAACAATTTGATAATTGTTGTAGCTGTGTATTAAATGGTAATTTATTTTTTCAATAGTGAAGAAGATACCACAATAATCCGACAATTCTAGCATAATTTCACTAAAATCACTCGATGTCTGAGTAGATATGACTCTATGTTCTGACAATTGTGAGTATTTTATGCCAGTAGATACGGTTTACAGATTATAACAATTTTAAATTTATAAAAGTTCAAAAATATATTGGTCGTCATAATTAAAAGCATCAAAATCACTTTGGTATAGCGCAACAACTCTTTTTGCCAAATCTACAGAATAATATTTTTTCAATTTATCGTTGGCACCTGTGGCGTGATGAAGTGTGTTCTTTATGGTGGTTTCTGTTACAGGTTGATTCAGATTTTTTAAAATATGATTCATGTCTTGATCAAAGTTTTCCATTTTTCCGATAAAATCGAAACTTTCAACAGGGATCAACAGCAATGCAGTTTGTGGAGCCCAATGCGCATTAATATAAAGATCGCCATTTTCAAGCTTATTAATAAATTCATCAAAGGATTTTATTAATGCATTTTTTTTCGGACGCTTCTTGATTTTGTTCAGGTAAGCTGAAAGTACACGGGTAAAAGGATCTCTTACAACTGTAAACTTGAATAGGTCATCAAACTTTTTCAGCTCATTACTTGTTAGAGAAGATGGATAGCGAAACATTTTTTTAGCTTGAGCAGAAATTATTTCACTATTAAATCTGATACTTGCCAGTGTTGCCATTACTGTCGAATTTGCTGCTTTTGGAATACGGTTGTAAAAGAAGGGCAATTCGAAATCAATACACCCTCTATCATCGGCACTATTAAATGAAACCGGACTTTTAAAAGGATATTTTCTATAGAAAGGGATAAGGGGTTGAAACAACCGATTAACTTTTAATATTTTTAAACCATTGGACATTAGCGATCATTTCACCTTCAAAATTCGATTTTGCATTCTAACAAAGGGATAATAATTTACCAAGAAGCAAAATCCGATATTGTCAGATTTGTCTATTATTTCATCTATTTGTAGCTTCAAAAATAAGGAAACTATAGCGAGTTTAAATTTACCTGATCTTTTTGACAATTTTTCTGGCATCCACAAGATTATGCCCGTATAATTCGCGCGCTCGAAAACAGGTTGACATGAAAAGGGCCAGAAAATTGATTGAAAATCACGCTATATCGACACTTCATATTTCCACACGAATTCGTTATTGCCGAAGTTATTATTGAGGTTTTTGTTGATTAAAAAATGCTCATAATTAAGCAATAAATCATGTTTTAAACTATATTATACATTTGTAAATTGCACTGACTAACGTTTGAAAAAAATACTATGATCAAAATCACCAAAGGTATGGATTTGCCAATTACAGGCAATCCTAAACAAGAAGTGGCAAACGGACCAGCTGTGTCAGAAGTTGCCTTGCTGGGCGAAGATTATCTCGATTTGAAACCTTCTATAAAAATTCGCATAGGGCACAAGGTTAAATGTGGCGACCCCATGTTTGTTGATAAAAAGAATGAAGGTGTAATTTACACTGCGCCGGCGAGCGGCACTATTCTGGATATTAACCGTGGCGCCAGGCGAAAGCTGCTGTCAGTCGTCATCAAGATAGAAGGTGATGAATACAGGCAGTTTCAAAAATATGATCCGGCCTTGCTATCCAAGTTAACTCGTGAAGAAGTTGTTGAGAATCTGGTTGAATCAGGTATGTGGCCAAGTTTCAGAACCAGGCCATTAAGCAAGGTTCCAGCCATTGATTCAAAACCTGAAGCCATTTTTGTTTCAATAATGGATACCAATCCTTTGGCAGCAGATCCGATGGTTGTCATTAATTCTCAAACCAGTGCATTTAACAATGGGCTGTCAGTCATCAAGCATTTAACCGATGGTGAGCTATTTGTTGGCTATGATGTCAAAAACAAGAGTGAACTCACCAGAAATCCGATAGCAAAATATCATGCTTTTTCCGGTGTTCATCCGGCTGGTAATGTTGGTACCCATATCCATTTTCTCAAGCCTGTAAGTGACAAGCGAACTGTTTGGCATCTGGGTTATCAGGATGTGATAGCAATCGGCAAATTATTTACAACAGGTCAACTTTATACTGAAAGAGTCAT
The DNA here is from genome assembly GCA_029880585.1 of Gammaproteobacteria bacterium. Lineage (GTDB taxonomy): Bacteria > Pseudomonadota > Gammaproteobacteria > Enterobacterales > Kangiellaceae > Aliikangiella. The sequence continues at coordinate 4,035 of JAOUOC010000027.1, read as the reverse complement.
TGCTCTGGCAGGTCCTCTGGTCAAAGCACCACGATTGATCAAAACACGTATCGGCGCCAATATCACAGAATTGTTGAGCAGTCAGATTGATGAGGAAGACGAAAGAATTATTTCCGGTTCGGTTTTTAATGGACATATTGCGGTTCATCATCGTGCCTATTTGGGTCGATATCATAATCAGATCACCGTGTTGGCAGAAGGCCGCGAAAAAGAATTTTTTGGCTGGATTTATCTGGGTAAAAATAAATTTTCTGTTACCAATATTTTTTCATCTCATCTGGATAGAGACAGAAAATTCGATTTCACTACAACCACAGGTGGCAGCAAAAGAGCCATTATGCCAATAGGCAGTTACGAGGCTGTTATGCCCTGGGATATTTTGCCAACGCAGCTGTTGAGATCGTTAGCGGTTGGTGACACTGAAACGGCACAACAATTAGGTTGTCTGGAATTTGATGAAGAAGATCTGGCGCTTTGTACTTTTGTCTGTCCCGGAAAATATGAGTATGGCCCTATGCTTAGGGATGTTCTTACAACCATAGAGAAGGAAGGTTAATGAAAAAGTTACGTGAATATATTGACCATCTTGAACCGCATTTTGAAAAAGGCGGGAAGTATGAAAAGTGGTATGCGGTTTACGAGGCAATTACCACAATTTTGTATACGCCTGGCCATGTCACCAAAAATGCTGCTCACGTAAGAGATAACATTGATCTCAAACGTATCATGATTTTTGTTTGGGCTTGTACTTTTCCGGCCATGTTCTGGGGGATGTACAATATAGGCTATCAAGCTGTTGATGCAATGGCGGCGACCGGACAAACAGAATTATCAGGTTGGCGTGGGTGGATCATGTGGTTTTTTGGAGCTGAATATTCCAAAGACTTTTTAAGTGCCTTTTTTATCGGATCGCTTTACTTTATACCAATTTACGCAGTGACCTTTATTGTTGGTGGATTTTGGGAAGTGTTATTTGCTTCTGTGCGAGGTCATGAAGTCAATGAAGGCTTCTTTGTAACCTCAATTTTGTTCGCTTTAATCGTTCCACCGGATATTCCCTTGTATCAAGTGGCGCTCGGCATTACTTTCGGCATTGTCATGGCCAAGGAAGTTTTTGGTGGTACGGGGAAAAATTTCCTTAATCCGGCACTGGCAGGCAGAGCCTTTTTGTTTTTTGCCTATCCTGGCGATATGACTGGCGAAGTGTGGAATGTGGTGGATGGATACTCTGGAGCGACTCCATTATCTGCTGCAGCTGCCGGACAGCTTGAATATGTTATCAACGATCAATGGTGGAATGCCTTTTATGGTTTTATTCCCGGTTCCATTGGTGAGGTTTCAACCCTGATGGTATTAATCGGCGGACTGGCGCTGGTTTACCTGAAAATTGCTTCCTGGCGAATTATTACCGGTGTGATGATTGGTATGATAGCAACCACATTAATGTTTAATTATTTTGGTGCTGATTCTACAACCAACCCAATGATGACCATGCCCTGGTACTGGCATTTTGTTACTGGTGGTTTTGTTTTTGGCATGATGTTTATGGCCACTGACCCGGTTTCTGCCGCTCTTACCAATCGTGGAAAATTTTATTTTGGTGCTCTGATTGGTGTGATGTGTATTTTGATAAGAGTGGCCAATCCTGCCTATCCTGAAGGCATGATGCTGGCTATTTTGTTTGCCAATTTATTTGCCCCGCTGATAGATCACTTTGTGGTTCAGGCTAACATCAAAAGGAGAGCCAAGCGTTATGTCAGCTAGTAATGAATCATTTTTTAAAACAGTTTTAATTGCGGTATCACTGTGTCTGGTGTGTTCGGTTTTGGTAACTTCTTCAGCCGTTATTTTAAAAGATAAGCAAAAGAGTAATGCCTTGCTGGATAAAAAACGCAATGTACTAATTGCGGCAAATCTTTACAAGGAAGGTATAGATATTGAACAGGCTTTTGCCAGTATTGATCAGCAGTTTGTTGATCTGAAAAGTGGTCAATTGGTCGAGCTGGAAAATGCAGTTTCATACGATCAAAGAAAGGCGGCCAAAAATATCGAGACCAGCCACAAGCCGCAAAAAGATATTGCTCGCATCGGTCGTCAGGCCAATATCGCCAGCATTTATCTGGTTAAAGGTGAGCAAGGAATTGAAAGTATTATTTTACCGGTTCACGGTAAAGGTTTGTTTTCAACCATGTATGGCTTTCTGGCAATCAAGTCAGATAAAAAAACGGTTATTGGTCTTAAATTTTATGAGCAAGGCGAAACACCCGGGCTAGGCGGTGAAGTTGAAAATCCCAAATGGCTGGCACTTTGGCAGGATAAACAATTGTTTGATGATAAGGGAAATCTTGCTCTGGAACTGGTTAAGGGTTCTGCTCAAAATCAATATCAGATTGATGCCTTGTCTGGCGCAACCATGACAACGCGTGGTTTGCAAAATATGATTGATTTTTGGTTGGGAGAAGAAGGTTTTGGTCCTTTTCTTTCACAATTACAAACTAACCAATTAGTAAAAAAGGCGGGTGCATAAAATGGCTGAAAATAATGCAACCTTTGATAAACAGGAAGCGAAAAAAGTTTTATTCCGTCCTGTTTTTGATAACAACCCCATCGCATTGCAAGTGTTGGGTGTTTGTAGTGCGTTGGCTGTTACCAGCAAACTGGAAACGGCTTTGGTGATGTGTCTGGCATTAACTATTGTGACCGCTTTTTCCAACTTATTGATCAGTTTGATCCGCAGCCAGATACCTTCAAGCATCCGTATTATTGTACAAATGACGATTATTGCTTCGCTGGTTATTATTGTTGACCAACTACTTAAAGCCTATGCATTTGAAACTGCCAAACAGATGTCAGTGTTTGTCGGACTCATCATCACAAACTGTATTGTGATGGGGCGAGCAGAAGCCTATGCGATGAAAAATCCACCGATAATGAGTTTTATTGACGGTATTGGAAACGGTCTGGGTTATTCGGCTATTCTTATCGCAGTTGCTGTTATTCGTGAATTGTTCGGTTCCGGCAGTATTCTGGGCTACACCATTTTAACACCAATAAAGGATGGCGGCTGGTATCAGACCAATGGATTATTACTGTTGCCACCCAGTGCATTCTTTATTATCGGTTTGATTATTTGGGCTATCCGAACCTGGAAACCGGAACAAGTTGAGGACAACAAATAATGGAACATTATCTAAACATTTTGATCCGCTCAATTTTTGTTGAAAATATGGCGCTGGCTTTCTTTTTGGGCATGTGTACATTTCTCGCGGTTTCTAAAAAAGTCCAAACAGCCATTGGTTTGGGTATTGCAGTGGTTGTGGTTCAGGCTATTACCATTCCCGTTAACAATCTGCTCTATACCTACCTGCTGAAGGAAGGTGCGTTGGCCTGGGCGGGTTATCCTGAAATGGATCTCAGCTTTCTCGGTCTGATTGTTTATATTGGTGTTATTGCTGCTATTGTTCAGATTCTGGAAATGGTATTGGATAAATTCTTTCCTTCCCTTTATCAGGCATTAGGTATTTTTCTGCCTTTAATTACCGTTAACTGCGCCATTCTGGGTGGTACCCTGTTTATGGTTGAAGGCGATTACAATTTTGCAGAATCTGTCGTTTTTGGTATTGGCAGTGGTATTGGCTGGGCTTTGGCAATTACGGCTTTGGCGGGTATTCGTGAAAAGATGAAATACAGTGATGTGCCTGAGGGGTTAAGAGGATTAGGAATAACTTTTATCACCGTTGGTTTAATGGCATTGGCATTTATGTCATTTTCTGGCGTACAACTTTGATAGAAGGGTGAAGAAATTATGTTAGAAACAATTATCATTGGCGTAACCCTGTTTACACTGGTTATTCTGGCTTTGGTCTTCATTATTCTGGCTGCCAAGGCAAGTCTGGTGAGTAGTGGTGATGTGGTCATTAACATTAATGACGATGCTGACAAAAAAGTGACCACTTCTGCGGGTGGAAAATTATTAGGCGCATTGGCCAATATTGGTGTGTTTGTTCCTTCTGCCTGTGGTGGTGGTGGAACTTG
>JAOUOC010000141.1 GCA_029880585.1 Gammaproteobacteria bacterium | reverse complement strand
GGTGGATTCACCACCAATGTCGATGATGTCAGCACCTTCGGCCACCATTTGTTCGGCTTTGTTAATCGCCATTTCAAGGTGGGTGTATTTTCCGCCATCAGAAAAGGAATCAGGCGTCACATTTAATATCCCCATGATTACAGGGTTATTGTGTTGGCACCATTGGGTGAAAGATGGTTGCAAGCGTGTATCTCGTTTGGGTTTGTTGTGTTGGGGGTATTATGACAAATTATTGGGGATGATCAAGGGTGGGGGTGGTAGCGGTTTTAAATTAATCCTTTTCTTTACCAGAAATAACCAGATCGATATTTGAAGTTAACAACCAGTCAGAAATCATTTTTATTAGTTCATTAAAATTGAGCTTATGTTTACCTTTCATCGAACATTCCCATACGGTCAGAATAGTCCAGCCATCATCTTTAAGACTTTGAATATTTTTGGAATCCACACAAACGTTTTTATTTATTTTATGTTTCCAGAATTCAATTCTGGTAGATGGCCATTTAAACAAATGGCAATCATGTCTATGCCAGAAACAACCGTGAACAAAGATTACTTTTTTAAACTTTGGAAATACCAAATCCGGTTTACCAGCTAATGTTTTGACATGCAGACGATATCTAAACCCTTCTGCAAACAGAGCTTGTCTGATCATCATTTCAGGTCTGGTATTTTTTCCTTTAATGCCGGACATCATTCGGCTTCTGGTTGTTTTGTCTACAATATCCATTCTAAATAATAATGGTTTTTAAAAATAATGTTGGGTATGATGCTGAATTAATAAAACTTATTAAAAATGATTAATAATGTCCATTAAAATAATTGATTTATTCGCGGGGCCTGGTGGGCTCGGAGAGGGATTCTCTGCGTTTAAAAATGAATCGGGTGATTCTCCCTTTAAAATTGCGCTCTCAATTGAAAAAGAAAAATTTGCTCATCAAACATTAACGCTCAGATCATTCTATCGTCAATTTGAATATGGGAAAGCACCAGATGAATATTACGATTTTCTGAATGGCAAATTGGGCAAGTCTCCTGAAGATGCACTGTTTAAGTTAGAGAAATTTAAAACGCAAGTCACTAATGCAAAATCAGAAGCACAAATGCTTACGCTTGGTGAAGATAATGCTGAAATAAATAAAAAAATTAAAGCGGCTCTTGGTAATACCAAAGAGGAGTGGATTTTAATTGGTGGACCACCTTGTCAGGCATATTCTTTAGCTGGGAGATCCAGAAACAAAGGAATTAAAGATTATGTTCCTGAAGAGGATCACCGAAATTATTTGTATAAAGAATATTTAAAAGTCATCTCGCGATTCAATCCGTCAATATTTGTAATGGAGAATGTTAAAGGAATGCTTTCTGCGCGACTTGATGGTAAAGCAATATTTCCCAAAATAATGAATGATCTTAAATGCCCTCAGCAAGCATTAAACAATAATGACAAAAAAACTGAATATGAAATCTTTTCATTGGTTGTTTCAAATGATGATTTGATTTCAAAAAATATGAACCCATCCGACTTTATCATTCACTCTGAATTATATGGAATACCACAGGCGAGACATCGTGTGATTGTACTTGGAATACGCAGAGATTTAGTTTCCAGATGGTCACCTGATTTTATTCTTAAGAAAAAAGACCATGTAAATACTGAAGCGGTTATATCCGATCTACCTGTGCTGAGAAGCGGATTTTCATCCAGGCCACACAAGGCTGATGACTTACCCGGAAAATGGTCTGAAACACTTTTTAGTGAAGGAAAAAAATTACTAAAAGATTTGAATAGTTCAGGATTAGAAAAAGTCGCTGAATTAATGGATAAAAGCCTGAATGAAGTTAAAGCATCGAGCTTGGGAAGAGGGCAAAACTGGAACGTTCGAAAAAAAGCGTTTTCAAAGAAACTGCCCGAAGAATTAAAAGATTGGTATAGCGACCCTACAGGAAGAACGATATGTACGAACCATGAGACGCGATCACATATATCTCAGGATTTACTAAGATATTTGTTTTCTTCTTGCTATACAAAAATAAATGAAAACAGTCCAAAAACAGCTGAATTTCCAGAAGCATTATTTGCAAATCATGCCAACTGGAATAGCGGTCATTTTGCTGACAGGTTTAGAACTCAGGCGGGTAACAGATTTTCAACAACTATAACAAGTCATATTTCAAAAGATGGTCACTATTACATTCACTATGATCCGGCACAATGTAGAAGTTTGACCGTCAGAGAAGCAGCCAGATTACAAACTTTTCCTGATAATTATTTATTTGTGGGGAACAGAACACAGCAGTATGTTCAGGTTGGTAATGCTGTGCCGCCTTTTCTCGCATTTAGAATTGCCAAGATAATTTATAAAATATTATGAAATGGAGTTAATTGTTATCTACTTTATTCAATTTTGATGGCTAAATTGTTCATGAATGTTAATAAATCATTTTTGTCCATACTTTCAAGAACATTTGTTGTCAGAGCATAACCTAACTCAATAGCTAGAATTTCAATAAATCTTTCTTTTTTATCTTTAATTATATTAACGAATGCTTCCATAGCTGGAAAATAACTTCCAAATGCTCGGCCAAAAATAGCTTCATAGTTGTTCTGAAACCCTGGATGATTCAATAGTTCTGCGGTTATTGTGTAATCATTTTCTTTGCGAGTCAGTTCTGCAGCCCACCACAAGCGAGCAAAAGTCTGTCTTACTCTATCAGTTCCACAAAACCTTACTTTGCTTCTTTTTGCAGGGGTTCCTGCTGGTTTCCATCTCCATGCGACAAAATCTGGTACATGAATCACTCCTAGCCATGACCAAAAACGCATATCTGAAGCTTGACGTCTAGTTAGAGGTAGTGACTTATGCAAATCAACGGTCATATTTATATCCATGGATGCATCATAACGTTTGAAACTGTTCATGGTTTTATTAATAAGTTCATCAAATTGTGTAAGCGCTATTCCTCCAAAGCATTCTTCCATAGCTGAATTATATAGTGGAGAACCCAGATCTGAAGGAGTGTCAGAGGTCAGAAATTCTTCACTTAGTGTAATTTCAACATTATCCACAATTCGCATTGTATTAGTCATTGCTTATCTCCTTCTCTACTGATTTGGCTAGATATTCGCTAGAGAGGTTTAAATTTAAATGCCTTTGTATAGCAGTAGTAACTTCCGCTAGTGTTTGACCTGTCTCGGTACTTGATTCCCATGAAGTTCTCCATCTATTTACGACTGCTTCTTCAGAGCCACTATCAATTTTTTTTGCCAAGGAGATTAGAAGTTTTTTCTGCCATTTAGGTAGTTCATCAAGCTCTGTATCTTGAGATTTTGATAAAGAAAACACAGTCATTTCAATAATAGCACTCTGTAATATTGAATGAATTAACGCATCACGGACACGAGCAGGTTTACTAGTCTTACTCTCAACCTCTAAAGTTTGTCTTAATTTAGGAACGGACTCATTCAGGTAAAGACATGGAGATTCTGAATCTGAAAGGTCTAGATACCAAACACAGTCCTTTCGTTCATTAAGTTCTGGGTTAGTCGACTCTTTAAAATCCACCCATTCACTATTGAGCGCACCTCCAGGCATAGCCGGAACTATGTCTGTATATAGCTTCCATGGTACAGAGTCAGCTAATCTTTCATTTATGTTTGATGCAAAACCTTCTTCTTTCTTTACATTTCTTGATAAAGAGGCATAGCATTCAATATCAGTAGTTCGTGCAATTTCATCTCTTAATAAAGATAATTCACCATTCCAACCATTGTTTTTCTTTGTTAATTGGACTGCTTTTCGTAAACGAGTTGTCTTATTTCTTACTACCAGCCAGACCTTGATATCATTTTTGGAAATTCCTTTTGATAAAGTCCCATCAATTTGCTGATTTGGGTCAGTAATTTTTATTTTTAATTTAAGGTTACTCCAATTACTTTCATATGATGTCATAATAATCGAATGATGTTCATTATTTATAAAATCATTACCTGCCCCATCAACATTATCGACATCTAATGTAGCCTCACTAATTTCAAGGGCTTCTGCTGCATACCTATAGGGGTAAAATATACTAGTTGGCATTGCTAAAACCCCCTTTCTCACCGTCAACATTAATCTGGATCACTGCATGTGTACCAATTGCCGGCAGGTCGTCTTCAGATGTAATGCCAACAATGTTTGCCTGACTAACATCTGGTGAAAATTCAAGCAAGGCATCTCCTTTATGAATTTTAATTGTCGTTGCTTCATCGCACTTAACTTCTTTAATTGCTTTTACATCGTTTGAAGAACCACCATCTACTGCGTATTTAAGTTTTATTTTTGCTGTCCAAGGTTCTGTTTCTCTGCTGTCCAGCTTCGTACGCATTATTTTGGTCTTAAATGTCCAGTGGTTACCGTCAATTTGTGCTTCTGTAGTAGCAGTTAGAAAACGAGGATGACCACCTCCTGATGAATCTCCAAATCTCAAATGTTTCAATAATTCTTTTGGTAATGTTCCACCTTTCTTTTCAGGCAAAGAAACAAGATCTCTTATTGCTTTTCTGAGGTTATTATCAAATCGACTTAGTTTTGCTTTAATTCCAAGCGTATTATAATTTGCTTTTACTGCTTTGGTGTCATGTCTCCATTCGTCATGAGCGGGAGGTTCAGCTGAACGTAAAAAATGTTCTATCCTTTCATTTTTGACATCATTTCCTGCAGCTATACCACATAGTACTGATGCTATATATGGTCTTGCAGAAATTGATAGGCCGCTACCACCATTATGGCGTATAACCATACCGGGTCGACGGAATCTGTATATATGGTCTTTAATTGAATCTATATTATTGTCTTCATTTAATAGTTTAACCAAAACTTTAACTGAACCAGTAAATGCTTTATGTGGCTCATTTGGAGTACCAGGCTCACCACTAATTCTTTCGGGTACTTCAATATCAACATCAATCCAGGCACTATCATTTGTTTTATCAAGCCTTCTTTTATTTTCTAAAACGTTACTATCATATTCTTTAAGTAAATCAGCCAAGATTCCAAATTGTTCATCTTCTGTCGGGTTTACTTGAACTTCTCGAATTAAATCTCCATCAAGTTCATGAGTTACAGTTACACTAATGAATCCTCTGGTTAATGCTGGCCAAAATGATTCCATAGCACTCTGCTTAATAGATTCAACTAGTTCAGAAACTTTCCTGGTTTCCTCTCCAGGTTCTTCGAAACCAACTATTACTGTAGATAGTCCATAATCATCGGTTGCACGTGATAAGTAGCATTGAAATGCATGATGAACAGCTTCCTGCCCCCAAACTGATTCAGCCCATCTTCCAAATTCGCCGGCATTTTCTACTGTTCTTTTTATACCAAGCCAACCAGAACCAGAACATCGTCCATCTATCTTGGTTTCGTGATACGGTAAAGACGTTCTGCCAATAAAACGCAAACCTTCTTTGTCACTTGGGCAGATAGAAGGTATTGAGGAAAAAAGAACAGTTTTGAAAGCAGAATACGCCCAAAGAAGTATTTTACCTAAACCGTAACTTCCTCCTGCATCTTCAGTATCTTTATCACTATATAGTTCATCTCTTACTAAAGCTGAGAAGCGGTTTGTATCGATATCGTTATCCCGCTGTTCAGATCCTGTTAGCCCAGTTGTTCCACGATCTTCAATACAAAGCAGCAAGAGTCTGTTGCTCTTGTACATTTCGTGGATAGCATTTTGAATAAGCTCGCCATTACGAGTAACTGATTCTAAATTGTCTCGTAATGAATCCCATCGAATTGAATCAAGAAAGTTTTGCATTTTCTCATCAGTCAATTCAATAAATCTGTATTTGATATCAACTCTATTTTCACCAAGCTTGCCTGCATCAAGAGAATTTTGAACTGTTTCTCTAACCAATGTATCTATCTGTCCCTTAAATCCATATTCTGCTGCACTTCCTCCGCTTCTGGAGCCACTTGGTGGAGCTGGATCAAATACCCATTCAATAGCCATTTTTTATCCTTTAAGTTTAAATTGATTTTTATTTTCACCTTCTTGCGTATCAAACCTTTTTTTCATTTCTTCAAGAGCATTTTTTAAAGTGCGAAAAATTATTTTCACATCATCATCATCATATTTGTAGTTACTCCTATTAGAGAGATTCCCAATTAGCTTTATATCTTTTAAAGCTCTATTCACTCTTTTCTCAGCCAACCGTACAAACTTTTCTCTATCACTTTCTTTCATACTAATACTCATAACAACATAATGACGCGTACATTTTAATTATGTACGAAATTATTGTCAATAATATTTATAATTATTGTTTATAAATAATATACAAGCAGTGTATATACATTATATTTCAAATATTATGTGAATATTTAGTGCTAACTAAACCATCAGTCAGGCCACAATGACTGTGTTATGAAGAATTTACAGATTCCCGTTTGGCACGGGAATGACGTTATTAATAGAGTACAAAATAAAGAAGATAAGTACTAAGCTCTAGGCTTTTAGGTGATTGATGAATTCAATAAATTTCCAGAAACTTCCAAAAAGTGGAAGTTTCTGGAATTTTTTATCAGCAAAATAAAGAAATTGTACTCCTAGACAGTTACAAACTGTTTTGTAGATAATGCAGATATTATATTAAGGGGTGAGGAATAAGGAGCTGGTAACGGCTAATGACCCAAAACAATAAAATCCCCTTAAAATCTTTAAAATGCTGACCATAATACAAACTATTGTTATACTTGCCCTATTAAAAACAACCCGTTGATGGTTATGTCAAAACAAACCAGTT
>JAOUOC010000140.1 GCA_029880585.1 Gammaproteobacteria bacterium | reverse complement strand
TTAACCAGATTTTCTAATTGATCTGAAGGAACACGAATAACATCTGCCGGTTTTGCCTGCTTTTGAGCTTGTGACTGTTTCTTTTCTTCAAATGAAACAATATCAGCTGTCTTTTCTTCTGCCTCTACCTTATCAACCTCATCAGCAACACGCTCTTTATTAAGCACACCAGAATTATCATCTGAGGACACACCGCTGGCTTCTCTTCTTGCTTTTTCTTCAAGTGCGGCCCTTGCTGCTTCAATTTTTTCCTGATTTCTTTTTTTCCATTCATCAGCGGACATAGCAGGGGTTGCTGCAGTGCTGCTTTGCGGTTTAGGCTGGCTGCTGGCAGCAATATCACGTTGAATATCAGCAAACGGAATACCTTTAACCAACGCATCCAGCTGTTCCATATAGGCCTTGGGAACAGTCATTTGCCGTTTATCTTTTACTTCGGTCACCAGATTGGCAATGCTGTCATAACCTTTCAGCATAAATTCTGCTTCGGCTTTTCCTGCTTCCAGCTGACCACTATTAATCTTTTCAAAATAGGTTTCCATCTCATGGGTCAAGTCACCCAACACAACAAGATCCGATAGTCGTGCACCACCTTTCAGGGTATGAAATGTTCTTTGAAGTGTGTCGATATGCTCTTTGTTGCCGATGTCCGAACTCCACTCATGCAAAGCCTCATCAAGTGAAATCAGTAATTCGTCAGCTTCTTCAAGATAGATATCCAGAACTTCTTCACCATCTTCATCCAGATCAACCTTATACACATCACCTTGTGCAACCATCGGAGCCGCAGGAGCAATCGTGTCTTCAGTCACAACCTCTTTAGTTTCAACTACTGGCTCTTCACTCGCCTTTTTATCATTGCTATCCAGACTGGCAAGTGCTCTCTCAATTGCTTTGGCTCTTTCTGCTTCGCGTCGATCTTCTTCGTCTTCAAACTCATCTGTCTTGACACTACTACTATCATCATCGATATCCAAATCACCCAGATCGATTTCACTGATAGATTTCAATTCATCTTCATTTAAATCTAGTGAATCAAGATCAATCAGATCATCATCCTGAGTTGCAAACTGTTCAAACTCTATAGAACTGCTATCCTCACTGTCTACCACTGATTCACTTTCAGTGGTCTCATTTTCAACAGATTCAGGTTGATCGAAATTGACAAGGTCAGCAGGTAATTCAAAATCTAATGGTTCTTCAATATCAAAATCATCTGGCAAACTGAATTCCATCTCATCAGATTCTTCTTCAACAATCTCCTGAGGTAACTCAAAGGTAATTTCTTCAACATTTTCTGTCACATCTTCTGACTGAGGTTCAGCAAAATCTTCTTGCTGTGGCGCTTCAATCTCAATCTGTTCAACAGGTGCTGGTTCTGTTTTTTCAACTACTGAGGGTGCTGGCACCTGGTCAGGTTTTAGGTGATGTCTGATGACCTGAACATCATATTCAGCTTCCTCTGGCCATCTAAGTGTTTTAAGCTCGGCAATCATTTCTTCCAGTTTTTTTGTCGTGGATTCCATGATTTCTATATCTTTTTGAGACAGTGTTCTTGAGAATTCAAGCACTGTATTAAACATATCTTCTCCAGCATAACCCAGCTCACCAATGGCCATAGCGCCTGCCATTCTGGCACTGCCCTTCAGGGTATGATAAATACGTCTTAATTCCTGATGAACGTGTTTGCTATCAATATTATTTTTCCATTGAGCCAACAGTTCATAAGCAGCTTCAATTAACTCCTCACCTTCTTCAACAAATAGTTCAACCAACTCAACATCCATATCATCAGGAGCTGAGCCGGAGGCTGATTCTGCTATCCATTTTTCAATTTTTTCTACCAATGGCGAAGAGGACGACAAGTCTTCTTCTGAAACAATACGATTGAGCATCGTTGACAAAGACTCAATAATTTCATCAATCAAGTCATGAAAGCCAGCTGATAATTCGTTTTGAGAAACCGCGAAATTACCCAGTTTTTCACATGCAGAAGCCAGATTAGTCAAATCATCAATAGCCAACATATCAGCACCGAGTTTGAAAGCATTAAACTCGGATTGCATTGATGTCTTGATTTCAGTATTAGTTGGCTCTGATTGTAATTTGTTATTGTAGTCGGTCAGCTCCTGAAGAATATCCAGACCTTCTGTCAAGAAAATCGAAACAAAGTGCTGGTCTGCCTTCTTCGTCTTGTCATCTGTCACAACCTTAGTATTTGCCCTGATTTCTTCTAGCGATGCCAATAAGGTACGTGCTTTTTCTTCATCAATAGCTACTGAATTTTTTAAACTGTTTAGTGCCTGAATTAAATATTGGTGAGTATCTTTTAACAAACTGATAACTTCCGGCTCAAACACATGTCCAGCGCCTTTTATCAATCTGGCATGTTGTTCCCAGGGATCAGCCAAACTGGCAATAGACGTCACATGCGCCATTCGCGCACTACCTTTTAGAGTATGTAAAGCCCTTATTAATTCATCAGTAACTGATATTCTGCCATCCTTTGCTGATTCGGCAAAACCGGAAACTACACTTAAATGCGATTCCGCCTCAGTAGAAAATATTTCGAGCAGAACAGGGTCAATTGATTCGACTGTATCTGTTTTTTCCTGAACAACTGCTTCTTCTTGGGCTGGTGCTGCTGGCTTAATGACATCTTCTGACTGATAGGCAAAGCCGGAAAGTTGTCTGCCTAACGCCAAATGTTCAATTTTTGCCACCAGTTCACCAACATCTTCATTGTATTCTTCATGGTTGGCAAAAGCCTTCACCATACCTGGTAAAATCTGGCTCGCTTCTTTTATTACCTGCGCTATTGTCAGATCAGCGGTTACGCTCTCTTCGATGACCTTGTTAAGTAAATTTTCAACATTCCAGCTGAACTCACCCAAAGCTTTTGCACCAGCCAAACGACCACTACCTTTAAGGGTATGGAAAGAACGTCGCAGAGTGGTCAGTGCTTCATAGTCGTGCAAATCATTTGCCCATCTTGGCATCATTTTGTTGATAGACTGAATTTCTTCTTCAGCCTCTTCTATAAATATTTCAAAAACTTCCTGATCTATCAAAGACTCATCAACAGATTTATCTGCTGCTGACGAAAGAATAGGTATAACTTCATCTTCCGGTTGATGTGTTTCAGCTTCATCTACATCATCTGATGCCTCTTCTATTCCCTGGTTAAGCGTCATCAACCCTAACTCAGCACCTTTTAGAATAGAATCAATTCCTTTAACCTTACCTTCTTCAGAAGCCTCAAGGTAGTACTCAACGCTGGTAATAACATCTGCCAACGCATTTAAATAGATTTCTTTGGGAGCATTTGTAACATCAATAATACGCTTTTGGATGTAGTCTCTGGCTATTTGCAATATTTCAGCAGCCATATCAAATTGGATAATTCTGGTTGCACCCAAAACATCATCCAGTAATTCTGGCGTACCCTCAATAGTTTCCTTTTCAAAACCTGAAGCGATGTAGCTGATAATTTTATCCTTAACTTTCTGCATATTTTTTCTGGAAGCTAAAATCAAGGCTTTGGTAGCATCATCAACTTGTGTTTCTCGCGCTTTTTGCTGACTTTTTACAGTTATATCTTGCTCTGATTCAGAGGCTTCATCAGATGCGGCATCAATATCTATACTTTGCAGATTAGCCTCTACAAACAACATAGCGCCGGCCAAATCCATCACCAAAGAATCATCGGGAAGTTTTTTCTCATTTAATGTTTTTTGCAATGCCAATGATTGCTGCTGAATAACTTCTCTGGAAGTTGACATTTCCAGCAAGGTCAGGGTATCTGCAATCCTATTCAAGGCATCAACCAAAGTATGCAACAAACCAATATCTTTCTGTTCAGATCTTACATATATATCAAGTTGATCCTTAACGGTGGTCAGTTCTTCCTGAATTGCATCGGAAACATTACTCATTGCCGAAATATCAGGTCTGCTCAACTGAGCCTGACGATGTTGTACCTCTTCAGCATCGGCAACTGCTGAGGTCAGATCAAACTGTTTTTTCAGCGAGATAATTCTTTCATTAGAGGATTTTGAATAGGCTACGTAGTATAGCAGTTGGGACAGTAAATCCTGTGATATTAAATCCTGTAGTGCTTCGACACCATCGTCCGCCAATCGCTTGATCTGCTTGTCTATTTGAGCAAGCAACATATGGACTTCTTTATTTTTGTACTGCCCGTTTTCAGCTAATGAAAGTACAAAACCATCTGCAACCCACCACAGCCTTGATACCGGCTGCCCTTCAGTCAAACCTTCCAGTCGGACAAGAACTTTGTGAATTCTCGTCAATGCTTCTTTTACGTTGTCGTTTCGGATTATACCCGTCAAACCTTTTTGGAAATTGGCTCGAAGTATTTTGGCATTTTCTACAAAATCAGTCGTTTTTTCTTTGGCTGAGGCCGCTTCACCAGGTTTTGGTGGTTTGATCCCAACCACATTAGGATTGAACAACTCTTTTTCTTGTATATCAGGCAAACCACTCACTTTTCTGATTTCATTAATAAGCGGTAGCAGCACCAGAGGCAGATCTTTTTGACCATCTTCAATGCGCTCAAGATATCCCGGCATTTGAAGTATGGCTCTCATCAAGACTTCAAAGCTTTCTTCTTTTGCCAAAGATTTATCTTCAGACATTTTGGTTGCCAGATTTTCCATTTCTTCTGCCAACCTGGCAGCACCTGAAAAATCAAGCATATGGAGGGTACCATGAACCTGATGAATACAATTAATACAGAATTCTATTTGGGTTTGGTCTTGCGTATCCTCGGCAAAACTCTCCAACCCCTGACGAGCCTTGTCAAGCGTACTGTTGATTTCTTTTCTTACCCAACTTAAAGCCAGTTGGTCATAATTGTTTGTCATGACTGCTCCGTCACTAATTACGCCTTGCCAACATATTCATAGGCCAGACACAACTTGTTATCAACTTTTTTCAAATCATCTGCTTCAATGCTGGTTACTTCTCCATGCCCCAAAATCAAAACTCCACCAGGTTTCAACCTTTCCTTTAATTGCTTAACAACTTGTTGTTTTCTTTCGTTGCGAAAATAGATCAAAACATTCTGACAAAAAATCACATCAAACTTTTGCTTTATCTTCTTACCCATATCAAACACGTTACCTTGAATAAAACAGGTTCTGCGCTTGATATTATCACTCACCTGATAAACATCATCTTCCAGTTTATCAAAATAACAACGAACAACTGCGTCTGGAAGCGAATCAAGTTGTTTGGAAGAATATCTACCTTCACTGGCAACATTAAGCGACGGGTAGCTAATATCAACGCCTGTCACACCAAAATAAATCTTTTTACCATGCGATTCTTCCAAACTATAACTTAACTTATCCATCTCAATTGCCAGAGTGTAAACTTCTTCACCAGTTGAACAACCAACACTCCAAATCTGAATGTGCTGCGGCTCATCCGGTTGCAGTTTAAACCCATCAATTGCCTTTGATTTGCAATAATCTACAGCAAATTGAATCGCATTTTTTTCACGGTAGTAACAGGTTTCATGAACTGTCAATGTATCTACCAGAGAAGCCCAATCCAAAACTGTTAAATCGCCTTTTTTAAGTTTTGAGTAGAGCGCCTTGTATCCGGAAAGCTTCTTATCTTTGATATATCTCACCAATGCAGCAGTAAGAAATATTTTTCTACTTTCCGGCAACCATAAGCCTGTTCTTTCATCCAGCAATGACTGCCAAAGGGAAAACTCCTGTGGCTCCATATCTGGAACATCAAAATATGCCATATTCAAGCCTTAAATTACTGGTCTTCGGGCAATTTAAAACCTGAAATTGAACTGTTCAATTCATCCGCCAGTTCAGCAAGCTTTCCGATTGAATTCGCCGTATTTTGCGTACCTTCAGATGTCTGGTTTGTAATTTCCTGGATAACATTCATCGTATTTGATACGTGACCAGCTGATGCAGCTTGCTGTCTCGCAGCGTTTGAAATGTTTTGGATCAAATCCGCCAAACTTTTAGATACTTGCTCAATCTCTTCCAGTGCAACACCCGCGTCCTGTGCAAGTCTTGCTCCCTCAACCACCTCTGAGGTACTTGCTTCCATCGAAATTACCGCTTCGTTGGTATCAGTCTGGATGGTTTTTACCAGCGCTTCAATCTGCTTTGTTGCGTTACCGGAACGTTCCGCAAGTCTCTGTACCTCGTCCGCTACAACCGCGAAACCACGACCTGATTCACCAGCCATCGAGGCCTGAATCGCAGCATTAAGTGCCAGAATGTTTGTTTGCTCCGAGATGTCGTTGATCAACGATACGATATCCCCGATCTCTTGAGATGATTCACCCAGTCGTTTGATCCGTTTGGATGTTTCCTGAATTTGCTCACGAATTGTATCCATGCCCTTGATTGTATTTCTTACAACCTCGGCGCCTTTTTTGGCTATTTCCACCGATTTTTCCGCAACCGTTGATGATTCCGCGGCGTTTGCAGATACCTGTTCGATAGAAACCGCCATTTCGTTGATCGCCGCTGAAGCTCCAGTTATCTCCTGCGCCTGATTTCTGGATGCTTGCGCCAGTTCTAAAGAGATGTTCTGTGTAGCATCTGTTGCGTTTGCCAGTTTGGCAACAGAGTTTTTGATCGTTGAAACCAGAGACCTCAACTGGTCAATGGTAAAGTTCATCGCGTCGGCAATCGCTCCTGTGAAATCCTCGGTTACCGTTGCGTTGGTTGTCAGGTCACCATCCGCCAGACCTTCCATTTCGTCAAGTAATCGAATGATAGCTTGCTGGTTTCTTTCATTCTGCATTTTCTCGC
>JAOUOC010000139.1 GCA_029880585.1 Gammaproteobacteria bacterium | reverse complement strand
CATTCAAAAGTTTTACTTTTTTCAGTGGACTTTTTACTTTTAGATTTGGTTTTCTTGCTGGTCTTTTTAATTCCTTCCGGTGTGACTTCATAAGCCCAGGCCAAAATCATTGCAATAGGAAAGCCAATCACGATAAAGGCTAAAACCACAGCTCCAAACCAGTCTGGCATTTCAACCAGACTTTCAATAGCTGCTGCTACCTGAACCAGAATCCAGCCAACCAGAATATAGGCGACAGCAACCTTAAATATTGACCGCTTTTTTAATTCTTCTAGCAAGTTGTCCATTTTGTTTCATCCATTTCATCATCATCTGATAGTTGTATTTTCGAGAATTTACTTATTCAATTGGCTTATCTTTTTTAAAAGCATAACCGGAAAATCGTTCACCAAATTCCAGCATTGGTTCGCCAGAATAATCTTTATGATGCAGCCCATGAGTTTCAACCAGTTTGTTATAACCTGGCCAGTTTTCCATGCCTTCCATAGTGAAATCCAGTTTGACTTTTGCCAGAGAATCACTACGTGGCAATCCAAGATATTTATCTAACATTCTTATTGCTTTTTCCTTTTCTCCTATAAAAGCATAGGCTGAAACTGTACTTCTGATAGCATACAAGCCAGATTGAAATTGATCTTTTTCGTAGGGAAAAGTATGTAAAATTTTCTCAATAGATTTTTGTGTTTCTTCTTTATCATCAAGCAAAGCATTTAATAGAAGCAAATTGTAATAGTGCTCAAAACTTTTAGGAAATTGTTCAATCTGTTTTTTTACTTCTGGTATTAATTTGAATGCAATCTGTTTTGCTTCTTCAATTTTGCCAGTTCGATACATTAATATAATTTTCAAATGTTGCCTTAAACTAATCTCAAGATTGTTGTTTTGGGCATATTCCATTAATTCCTGAAAAAGAGCTACAGGCGCGTCAAAGGCGAGGTTATCCAGTATGGCTTCCTGTCCTACCAATCTAAGATCAGGTTTTTTAAACAGAGCTACTGAATCATTTAAGTATTGTTCCACATTACCCGTTTTATTCATCTTTGCAATCATCAACAGAGTTGACATAAAATTATCTTCTTTTTGATAAATATTGTTATTGAGGGTGTCAATCATTTCATTATAACGACGAAGCATAAAAAGTAATGTCATTGTCATGTTATGGGCTCTCGATGAGGGATCAAGAGATGAAACTTGTTTAAAATCATTAATAGCATCAACAAAACGTCCTGAGCGTCGATTTATAAAACCTCTTGTATTGATCATCATTGAATCGTTGGGTTTTAAAGCAAGAGCCTTGTTAATTTCTTCCAGAGCCTTATCGTAATGAACAGTGACATAATAGTGATAATAGGCAAAGGCTTCATGAACTTCTGCTATCTCGGGTGATATTTGTTTTGCTCTATCCGCTGCCAGCTTACCTAATTCAGCATGTATTGGGTCTTTGGTTTTATTAAAATAAAGTAGAAAATAATTAATAGAAAATTCTGTCCACGCGCCAGCAAACTCAGGATCAATCATAATAGCTTTATTGAGATAATTGTTTGCATATTGATAACCCATAGAATTATATGTCTGCATATTTGTTTGTCTCATTTCTTTGCCTTTTAGATAAGCTTCATAGGCTTCCATATTTTTTGTAGGCACGGTAAAAATCTTTTTATCATCACTACGAGACATTGATATTTTTAACGTGCTAGCAATTTTATGAGCAATTTCAGATTGAATATCGAAGAGAGATTGTACGGTTAATTTTTTATCGTATGTTTCAGCCCAAAGGTGTTCATCAGTTTTTGCATCAATTAATTGCACATTGATTCGAACACGATCACCTATTCGCTGAACACCACCTTCTATAATTGAACCAACGCCCAACTCCTCACCAATTTGAATCATATTCTTTTTGGTGTCCCGATATTCCAATACTGATGTTCTGGAAATGACACGCAAGTTTTTTATCTTGGATAACTGTGTCAGCAAATCATCATGCAAACCATTGGTGAATTGTTCGTTTTCATCTGTGCCTGACATATTTTCAAAAGGAATCACGGCAATAGAAGGGCGATCGGCAAAGGCAAGGGTTTCTGTTTCATCAGCTGGTTGATAGATTAAATAGATAACGGTGAGTATTAATGCGGCAATAATAGTTAAATCTACAGGGCTGTGTTTGTTAGTCGACTTTTTGGACTTAGATTTCTTGCCTGCTTTCTTTATTCCTTCCGGTGTTACTTCATAGGCCCAGGCAAGAATCATCGCAATAGGAAATCCAATAACGATCAATGTCAGCACCAAAGCACCAAACCAGTCAGGCATTTCAACCAGACTTTCAATGGCAGCAGCCACCTGAACCAGAATCCAGCCAACCAGAATATAAGCTACAGCGACTTTAAAAATGGAACGGCGTTTGAGTTCTTTTAATAATTCTTGCATTCTCACCTCCGTGTTGGCGGAATATTCTACATTAGCCTGCTATTGATTAACAAGTGTACAGATTAATAAATAGACAGGTTAAAATACCATTTGCCACTAGATGATCCACTGCGGTTAGATTAAAATACCTGCCATGACCGATGAGCTATGTGAATCAGAAAATCAGACACTTGATAAAAAGCAGGTAAATCGTGCTATCGCTTATGGAAGTCGATTACTGGCAGCAAGAGAATATTCTGCCAAAAACATGGCTGAAAAAATGCGAAGCAAAAAGTATCAGCCTGATGAGATTGAAGCAGCCATTGATATGTTAAAAGAAAACAATTGGCTCAGTGATCAACGTTTTTGTGAAAGTTTTTTGCGTTCCAAAGTAAATCAGGGATTAGGTAAACAGCGTATTGTTTATGAATTGACTTCCAAAGGTATTAGCCAGTCCATGATTCAGAATAGCATGAATGAATTGGAAGTAGATTGGTTAGAGATGTGTTTACAGACCGCCAGCCGAAAGGTAGCATCATCCGGTTTAACAAATGATTTGAAAGATAAACAAAAGCTGTATCGTTTTTTACAATATCGCGGATTTTCCGGAGAACATATCCGGACAGCACTAAAACAACATTTTAATGATTAGGAGTAAGTTTAAGTGAGTATGACCAGCAATGAAGTCAGAGAAGCGTTTCTGACTTTTTTTGAAAAACATGGCCATAGAAGAGTGGATTCCAGTCCTTTGGTTCCTGGCAATGATCCCACCTTACTCTTTACCAATGCCGGTATGGTGCAATTTAAAGAATGTTTTTTAGGGACGGAAAAGCGTGATTATGTTCGTGCTGTAACATCGCAAAAATGTGTCAGAGCAGGCGGTAAGCACAATGATTTGGAAAATGTGGGTTATACCGCAAGACATCATACCTTTTTTGAAATGTTGGGTAACTTCAGTTTTGGTGATTACTTTAAAAAAGAAGCCATGCAGTTTGCCTGGGATTTCCTCACCAAAGAATTAAAGCTCCCTGAAGAAAAGCTCTGGGTAACAGTTCACCATGAAGATAAGGAATCAGAGGAAATCTGGTTTAATGAAATTGGCATAGATAATAGCCGTTTTTCTCGTTTGGGTGACAAGGATAACTTTTGGGCGATGGGTGATACAGGCCCCTGTGGTCCCTGTAGTGAAATTTTTTATGACCACGGTGAAGATGTGGAAGGTGGTCCGCCAGGCAGTCCTGATGAAGATGGTGACCGTTACATTGAAATCTGGAATCTGGTTTTCATGCAATTTAATCGTAGCAAAGATGGCACCATGACTCCACTACCCAAACCTTCCGTTGATACGGGAATGGGACTGGAAAGAATGGCCGCGGTTATGCAACATGTTCATAGTAATTATGAGATTGATCTGTTTGACAATCTGATCAAGTACATTGCAAATATCATGAATGTTAGTGATTTGGCTAATCAATCTTTAAGAGTTATTGCAGATCACATCCGTTCCACATCCTTTATGATTCTTGATGGTGTGCTACCTGGCAATGAAGGCCGTGGCTACGTGTTACGCAGAATTATTCGAAGAGCCTTAAGGCATGGTAATAAACTGGGCGTTAACACAAGTTTCTTTTATAAGCTGGTTGAAGGACTGGTGAAAGAAATGGGTGATGCCTATCCTGATTTAAAATCCAGACAACAATACATTGAAGATGCTTTGCTAAAAGAAGAAGAACAATTTGCACGTACTTTAGAGCAAGGTATGAAAATTCTGGAGCAGGATATTAGTGATTTAAAAGGAAACGTCATTTCTGGTGAAACAGTTTTCAAATTATATGACACCTATGGATTTCCTGTTGACCTGACAGCTGATATTGCCAGAGAAAGAGATTTGACCATTGATGAAGATGGCTTTGAAGTCTGCATGAATGAACAACGAGACAGAGCTAGAGCGGCCAATCAGTTTGGTGCTGATTATAACGATACCATCAAGGTAGAAGGGCAGACCGCATTTGTTGGATATGAAGAAACTAGCAGTCAGTCTCAAGTGGTTGATATGTTCGTTTCCGGTGGTCAGGTGGATGCCATTACGACAGGCACAGAAGCTGATTTGGTACTGGATACAACGCCGTTTTATGCTGAATCTGGCGGTCAGGTTGGTGATAAGGGGTTGTTAAAATCAGACAGTTTTGAGTTTGAAGTAAAAGACACTGTGAAATTACAGAATGTCTTTTTACATCGCGGTATTGTTACCAAAGGCACAATCAAAAAGAATGATAAGGCCGAAGCAATTATCAATCAGGAAGAAAGGGATGATACAGCATTAAATCACTCAGCCACTCATTTGATGCATGCAGCATTAAGAAAAATTCTGGGTGAACATGTTGAGCAGAAAGGTTCATTGGTTGATAGTCAAAGATTACGATTCGACTTTTCTCATCCGGTTGCTGTGACAGAAGAAGAAATTTTTAAAATTGAAAAAATGGTCAATCAGCAGATCCGTAATAATCATGCCGTTGGTACTCATGTGACTGATATGGATGAAGCCAAAAAGCTTGGTGCCATGATGTTGTTTGGTGAGAAATATGGTGAAAAAGTACGTGTGTTAAGTATGGGTGATTTTTCTGTGGAACTCTGCGGTGGAACCCATGTAAAACAAACGGGCGATATTGGCGCATTCAAGATCATCGGCGAACAGGGCATTGCATCCGGTATCAGAAGAATTGAAGCGATTACTGGTGATAGTGCAATTGAATATACCCAAAAGCAAGGTTGGCTGATTAATCAATTGGCGTCATCACTAAAAACCGACAGAATGTCGTTAGGAGACAAGGTTGAGCAGTTGATCCTCAAATCCAAAGAGCAGGATCGTGAGATAGAAAAACTTAAAAGCAAAATTTCAGCATCCAAAGGTGGCGAGTTGGTCAATCAGAAAGTGGTGGTTGATGGGATCAATGTTCTGGCTGCAAAAATTGAAGGTGTGTCAGGTAAAGAATTGCGTACTTTAAGTGACCAGTTGAAGAATCAGATGGGTAGTGGAATTCTTGCTTTGGCCGCTGAAGAATCGGGTAAAGTTTCGCTGGTAACAGCAGTGACAAAAGATTTAACCGATAAATATCATGCCGGTAATCTGATGAAGCATCTGGCAGAGCAACTTGGCGGAAGAGGCGGTGGTCGTCCTGATATGGCTCAGGGTGGTGGAACCAATGCCGAAAATTTACCCGCTGCTTTGGATGGCGTTGTTGATTGGGTTAAAAAACAATAACGGGTTCTTAATATAAAAAAATAATTAAGACAGTGACTCATAAATGGTCTATTGTTATAATGACCGCGCACCGTTTAAAGGAACTGTAAAAATGTTAGGGATGCGTGTATGAATTAAGCCAGATTTTGTAAGGAGATTGGCATGCTTATATTAACCCGCCGAGTTGGCGAAACCCTAATGATAGGTGATGAAGTTACTGTAACCGTGTTAGGTGTTAAGGGTAACCAAGTCCGAATTGGTGTGAATGCACCTAAAGAGGTCTCAGTTCATCGTGAAGAGATCTATATGCGTATTCAGCGTGAAAAAGAATTGTCTTCCGAAGAGTAATAATTTTTCATATCCACAAAAGAACCTAAACTGCGTTTATCAATTACTTTAAAAACTATAACAAATTGATAATTTTCATCTGATGAATAACGTGTGTGATGGTTCTTTTTTTATTTCCTGATAAAACACAAATTTTGAAAGAAAAAAGGGTTGCTTTTTGAGGAAGATCAGGTAGTATTCACAGCCTCAAAACCAAGTGGTTCATACATTTGGATACTGTGGAGAGATGGCCGAGCGGCTGAAGGCGCTCCCCTGCTAAGGGAGTATGGGTTTTATCGCCCATCGAGGGTTCGAATCCCTCTCTCTCCGCCATTCAATCGTTAAATTTTGAACAAAGTGTTTGTTCACATTGATTTGACATTGAATATCAGGTTAAGCATAATACGCGCCCCTGATGGATGCAGTCTTGATGCATCAGAAAAGTTTACGCAATGCGCATGTAGCTCAGCTGGATAGAGTACCTGGCTACGAACCAGGCGGTCGGAGGTTCGACTCCTTCCATGCGCGCCATCTTCAACGGGATTTTCAGGCAACTGAAAGTCCCGTTTTTTGTTTTTACCTATTCTGTCATTGCGAGCGAAGCGCGGCAATCTCCTGAAGTGGTTACGGGTTTCGGGTTACGGGTTACGGGTTACGGGTTACGGGTTACGGGTATTTCCGTAGGTTGTGGTTAGCGGAGTGTAACCCAACAATAATATCAATATTTTGTAGTCATTGTGGCGAACAAGGTGAATTGCGAAGCAAGAGAGGGTAGCCTGGGCTGGGCCAGCATCCATCTTGTCATATTTTACCGATATGTTTGGCGGATGACGCATAGCTTATCCGCCCTACGGGGCTGAAGCCTTGATGGA
>JAOUOC010000138.1 GCA_029880585.1 Gammaproteobacteria bacterium | reverse complement strand
ATGTCGCGCAAGTTGTCACTCGAGCAGCTATTGGGAAGAAATCTTGAGTTTGAAATGAGACGACGCGAAGACGCCGATTTTGTTTTTGTTTTAGCCAATCATTCACTGGGAAGACAAATTAAACCCTTTATTAACTATTACTATGGACATGATCTGCCAATATTGGCTACCTCTTCTATCTATTCTGGCAAACCTGATCCCAAGAAAGATCTGGATTTAAATGGTATTGAATTTGTTGATTTGCCTTTGTTACTGAGCAACCAACCACAATATCAGGAAACCAGAGAAATATTAAAAGAATTACAACCTGATGCATTAGGCGCAAATGGCCGTTATTTTGCCTTGGGATATGATGGGTACAACATTATGACTCAACTACCAATACTACAGGCTTTTCCACATTATCGTTGGCACGGACTGATTGGTAATCTAGGCGTTGATGATCTGGGTCTGGTTCACAGAACATTACCCTGGGCGAAATTTGTTGGAGGCGTTCCAAAAGTCATTAAAGAACAACCCATTGATGTGTCAATATTAAAAGTAGACGATCAAGCGCAAAAATTGGCTGCAGACAAACAAGATAAAAACACAGGACAGGCTGGAAAATAACAATCAGCAATTAAACAATAAAATGGAAAATAAAAGGCTTTTTGGCAATCAACTGGAAGTTGAAGTTTGCAAATATTTAACAAAGAATAATTGCCAGATTATTGAAACCAACTTTCAAAGCAAGTTTGGTGAAATCGACATTATTGCCCAAGACAAAGATATGTTAGCCTTTGTTGAAGTCAGATATCGTAAGCTGGCATATTTTGGTGGGGCACAAGCAAGTGTTGACAGAAAAAAACAATCCCGTATCATCAAAACAGCAAGTTATTATCTTCAACAAAAGAAATTAACACACAACACAGCATGTCGCTTTGATGTGGTTGCATTGGATGGGCAAGCCAACAAACTGAATTTTAACTGGATAAAGTCTGCCTTTATTGCTTGAGCAGAAAATTATCAAAACGGATATCTAAATGATTGATAGCATACGCAATATCTTTACTGAAAGCATTCAAACCAAAATTGCTGCCGCTGACGCGCTTTCCGACAAAATTGAAAAGGCTGCAGATATGCTGGTTAATTGCCTGTTAAATGGTGGAAAAATACTAACATGCGGTAATGGGGGTTCTGCTGGTGATGCGCAACATTTTTCTAATGAGATGTTAAATCGCTATGAAAGAGAAAGACCTTCTCTGCCAGCTATTGCATTGACAACTGATACAGGCACGATAACCTCGATTGCCAATGATTATAATTTTAGCCAGATTTTTTCAAAACAGGTTAAAGCTCTGGGACAACCCGGTGATATTCTGTTGGCCTTTTCTACTAGTGGAAACTCAAAAAATGTGATTGAAGCCATGCGAACTGCCTTGGCAAAGGATATGTTAATCATTGCCTGTAGTGGCAAAGATGGCGGTGAAATGGCAGGACTGATTGGACCTAATGATGTAGAAATTCGAGTACCATCCAACAGTACAGCCAGAATTCAGGAAGTACATATAGTCGTCATACATATACTTTGCGATTTGATAGACAACCGATTATTTGGAAATGAACAATAATACAGGAATAAATCTGATTAAAGCCTTTTTATCAAGTGTATTTATAATCTTTACGCTGACATCCTGCAGTGCACTGGTAATCTCAGGAGCAGCAACAGGCGTTGATTCTTCTCAGGACAGAAGGACGCTATCCACTCAAATTCAGGATGAAAAAAATGAATTGAGTGCGATTAAATCATTACTATCCGAAGAGCATATTCGCTCAAACAGCAATATCAGTGTTGTCAGTTTCAACAATATCATTTTAATCATTGGGCAAGCGAATACTGAAGAGCTTAAACAGGAAATAAGTGATAAGCTCAGGGAAATTGTCAAAGTTGGTCGTATATTTAACCAGATAAGAGTGGCAGAGCCTACAGGGTTTTCAGACCGAAGATATGATGACTATCTCACTACAAAAATAAAATCATCCATGCTTTTTGCTTCCGATTTACCTTCTTCAAAAATTAAAGTAGTTACTGAAAACTCAGAGGTATTTTTAATGGGTATGGTAACAAGAACTGAAGCAAAACTGGCAACGGATATTGCCAGAAAAACTGCCGGGGTGACAAAGGTAATTACCTTGTTTGAGTATATTGCAGACGATGATCAAAAAGACAAAAAAGAATAAATTTAAAAGTTTTACAGAAAATCACTTAATGACTTTAAGATGCGAGCCCTTATTCTTACTGACCTTTTCATTTGAAACACTTGCTTCAGATTCTAAATCATCAATAGAAATATCAAGCTCATCATCTTGATCAGATGATTGTTCGTAAGATTCAGGAAAAGCCATCCCCATACCAGTTGTTTTATCATAAACCGCCATAAGCGCATCCATTGGTACGAAAAGCTGATGCGAAACGCCGGAGAATCTGGCATTAAAACTGATAGCATGATTATCACAATGCCAATTAAAGACAGCTTCAGGACTGATATTCAGAACAATCTGATCATCCTTGATAAAAGCTTCTGGCACTTGTGTATTTTCAATAAGTGCATCGACAAGAATATAAGGAATGGCATCATTATCAATCAGCCATTCATAGATTGCCCTGAACAAATAAGGTTTATTAGAAGTAAACTGAGACATCAATGACTAGTCTCGCAATTCTCTTTCCGCTTCAGTTAAACTTGAAACAAATGATTCACGGTCAAAAAGAAGTGAGGCGTAATTGTTAACTTCAAGAGCACCACGACCTGTTAACTCAATTCCCATTGCAGGTAAGCGCCACATTAAAGGTGCCAGACAGCAATCAATCAAAGAAAACTCTTCACTTAAAAAATAAGGTGTCTCGCTGAAAACAGGAGCCAGAGTTAACAAACTTTCGGTTAATTCCTTACGCGCCTTTTCAGCTTCTTTTTCCTTACCATGAAAAATAACATTCATCAGACTGTACCAGTCTTTTTCAACACGATGCATCATCAATCGTGATCTGGCTCTTGCAACCGGATAAACAGGCATTAATGGTGGATGTGGAAAACGCTCATCAAGATATTCCATGATGATAGGTGATTCAAACAATACTAACTCTCGATCGACCAAAGTTGGTACTGTGTTGTAAGGATTGAGGTCAATCAGATCCTCCGGTGGTTGTTGATTGTCCTGAACTTCAATTGACTCAAAGTTTACACCCTTTTCAGCTAGAACAATTCTTACCTGATGACTGTAAATATCATCCGAACCAGTATAAAGTGTCATTAATGATCGCTTTGCTACGGTTGCCATACCATTCCCCGTGTTTGACAGAAATTTAAAACAAAAAGTAGCTGAATCCAGTCAACTACTTTTTTAATCAATACTAATTATCTATTGTTCGGAAAAGATTAATGTACGTCTTTCCAGAACTCTTTCTTCATCATGTAAGCCACAATACCAAATAGTGCGATAAAGAGAAGAACCCAAAGTCCCAATCTTTGACGCTCCAACTTGATTGGCTCACCAATGTAATCAAGAAAATTAACCAAATCCATCATGGCTTTGTCAAATTCCTCTGGAGAAAGCTGTCCTTCTTTAATCAGAGTAAAGTACTCACCATTAGCCGCTAATTCAGTTAACTGAGCTTCAGCATTGTGAATTATTTTATCAGCATCATGAATTTTTTTATTCAGCTCGGCTGAATTTTCAGGATTTTCTTTCAATTGCTTATTGGCAATTGCTTTGTCTTCCTTGGCATACTTGATTTCATTTTCAAGACTTTTAACCTTATCGGTTTTGCCTTGCAAACCTTGCATTTCTTCCAGAACATGAGGCATGCCAACATCAGCAAAAACCGAGTTATTCACACCATAAGGTCTTTCTTCATCCGCATAAAAACCACGCATATAATTGTACACCCATTGCGGTTTTCTTGAGCGCGTAATTACTGATAAATCTGGAGGAGCAGCACCAAACCAGTTTTTAGCTTTGGCTACTGGCATATTGTTGGTCATTTGGTCACCAATTTTGCCATCTGAAAAAATCAGGTTTTTTAACATGACTTCTTCAGGAATTTTCAGATCTTCAGCAGTGCGATTGTAACGTTGAAAAGCTAGTGCATGACAACCCATACAATTGTTCATATAAACCTGCATACCGCGCTGTTGTGAAATAATTAATGCTTCACCGTTCAGCTTTGTCATTGCATCATTTGGCAACGTTAAACCTTCTTCTGCAGCTTGCAGTGACAGAGATAAGCAAGCGGCTATTATAAAAATTATCTTTTTCATTAGTCTGTTACCCTCTCTGGAACCGGTTTTGTTGCACCCCATTGACTCCACCAGGGCATCAACAGGAAGAATGCAAAGTAATAGGTTGTTGCTATTTGTGCCACCAAAGTTCTTGCATCTGTTGGAGCTTTCATTCCTAAATAACCCAGAACAAAAAATGCGATCACAAATAAACCTAACCACAATTTATGGCTCCAATGTCTGTATCGCATTGAAATCACCTGACATCTGTCCAGCCATGGCAAGAAGAATAACACTACCAGAGAGGCACCCATTGCCAAAACACCCAAAGCCTGATCTGGTACAGCACGCAACACCGAATAGAAAGGCGTAAAGTACCAAACCGGAGCAATATGCGCTGGTGTTTTTAATGAATCAGCCGGTGTAAAGTTTGGTGGCTCAAGGAAATATCCGCCCATTTCTGGCGCAAAGAAAATAATAGCGCAGAAAATAAACAGGAAGCCAGCAACACCAACAATATCTTTTACTGTGTAGTAAGGATGGAAAGGGATACCATCTAAAGGGATACCGTTTTCATCTTTGTGCTTTTTGATATCAATACCATCAGGGTTGTTAGAACCAACCTTGTGTAAAGCAACAATGTGCAAGAATACCATCAACAACAATGCCATTGGTAATGCGACTACGTGCAATGCAAAGAAACGGGTCAATGTGGCACCGGAAATATTGTAATCACCACGAATCCATTCAACAATTTGCTCACCATATCCTGGTACTGCACTAAACAGATTAATAATAACCTGTGCACCCCAAAGTGACATATTACCCCATGGCAGCAAATAACCCATAAAGGCTTCTGCCATCAGCAGTACAAATATAATCATGCCGAACAGCCACACCAACTCACGTGGTTTTCTGAATGAGCCGTATAACAAACCACGGAACATGTGTAGATAAACAACCACAAAGAAAGCAGATGCACCAGTTGAATGCATGTATCGAAGCAACCAACCCCAGTCAACATCACGCATAATGTAACTTTCAACAGAGGCGTATGCGCCAGCAGCAGTTGGATCGTAATTCATGGTCAGCCAGATACCTGTCAGGATTTGATTAACCAAAACCAGCAATGCTAACGAACCAAAGAAATACCAGAAATTGAAATTTTTCGGTGCATAATATTGTGCAAGATGCTCATTCCAGACTTTAGTTGCCGGAAAACGATCATCTATCCACTGCATAAATTTATTTTGATTACTCATTACGCAGTCTCCTCTTCAACTTCTGGCGCTACGCCAATTATAATCCGATCATCAGACAAGTATGAATAAGGAGGAACTTCCAGATTTTTAGAAGCTGGTACACCAGCAAAAACACGGCCAGACAAATCAAATCTCGAACCGTGACAAGGACAAAAGAAACCGCCACCCCAATCCACTTCAGTAACTTTTTTATGTTGGGGTACACAACCCAAATGAGTACAGATACCCACAACAACCAACAACTCAGGTTTTATTGAACGAACAACACCATCTACGTATTCAGGTTGATTAGGTTGCCCTGTTGAGTCAGGATCTTTCAATTCGTAAGGGGTGTTTTTAATTTCTTCCAGGGTTGCTTGTGAACGCTTGACCAAAAAGACGGGTTTACCGCGCCACTCAACCTTTATCATTTGCCCTTCTGCTATTTTATCAAGTGGGACTTCTACAGGTGCTCCAGCAGCTTTTGCTTTGGCGCTGGGATTCCATGATCCCAAAAATGGCACCGCTACAAAGCCAGCACCGACAGCACCAACAGCAGTTGTCGCCCAGGTCAATAAACGACGCTTGCCGTGATCTACACTATCTTGGCTCATTCGGATAGACTCCTAATTGCTATTTAACTTTTTCCGGTTAGTTACTAATAATAGTTTATTTTTTAAGGTTTTTTGTGGCAAATTCGTACAAAATTCGACAAACCTGAATTTAAAAAATCTTCGCGCGCAGATCATAAAGAAAAGCCTCATGTTTTACAAGGAAATGACCAATTTTCTTTCCATCTAATTGACATATAAGCCAAAAAATTCCGACTTTATCAATTTAACTGAAACCTATCAGGTCAATTCGTGATAATGCAGATAAAAGCGGAATAAAACATAATCTGGAAGTATCAAAAACTAAAACTGGCTACCAGTCTTTTTTACTGAAATTGGCACACCATTCAAGGCTGCATTTCCTGATAAACCATCGATAAATTTCTCATCGGTCAAAATGTTAGTATTTACACCGGAATGCTTTGTTGCAATATCCAGTTTAACGCCATTTATATTATGCCCCCAACCATGAGGAATGCTGATCACTCCGGGCATGATCTCTTCAGTTAATGAAACTTCAATTTCTATCTGCCCTACTCTTGATTCAACCTGAATCATATCACCATTATTAATCGCAAGAGATTGAGCATCATCAATATTCATTAATGCCGTACAGCGATTCTTGCCTTTCACCATTCTATAGCTATTGTGCAACCAGGAATTATTGGTCCTTGGGTCTCTACGACCAATTAACAGAAAATCTGATTTTGATGTTTTATTGGCCTTATCTGAATTTTCCAGCAACACGTTATTCAATCGCTCAATATCCT
>JAOUOC010000026.1 GCA_029880585.1 Gammaproteobacteria bacterium | reverse complement strand
TATTCTTGCAGTATAAGATTATTATTTTCATCGTAAGTATTAATGCTTATATATTCAAATTTACCATCATTATTATAGTCATATTGGCTCTTCAACAAATTATCTTTCAAGTCGTAGATAAAAATATAAATAAAATCAAAAATTCCATCTCCTTCGTTATCATAAGCATATGAAGTCTGAAGCCCAGAATCGTTGTAAGTTGACTTTCCTCTACTATCAACCTTCCCATCAGCATTTGAATCATTTTCAAACGCAATGAGATTACCATCATCATCATATGAATAAGTTTTAATACTTTCGTATCTAAAGTCGCCGTTTGAATCTACCTGAAGAACAAGACGGTTACCTTTATTATCATAGGTATTAACTCTGCAATAATCGACTTTACCATCTCCATTACTATCATTAAACTTTTGCAGTTCAACAAATTTTCCAGATACATCAGGGACTTGTGCTTTTGCTTGAGGTGAGAAACAAAGAACCGCTTTTTCATTGTTTTCACAACTAAAAATTAAAAATGAAAGAATTAACAGGTACAAGGTTCTGAATTTATTTTTTATTTTCATATGATATCCTATATCCAATTATTTATCTGGAATCAATAAAGATGATAGGATTCTAGCAGAAATTGAAATTGTATAGGTATATCAGGAAAGCAAATTTGTACGTATTTGTACACAAGCGATTTTTTGGATAAATTGGAAATATTCAGGAAGATACCTGAATATTTCCATTAATTTGATAAATCTATTAGTTTATTTTAGCTGCAACCAAACGATTAACAATGCCCATAAACTGATCCCATGTTACACGAACTTTTGCATATTCTTCAGGCGATTTATAACTTATTCTATCTGTTTTATGTGAAATAACCATTCCTAATTCTGGTAATACTGCGAGATATTGACCAAAATGACCTCTTCCCGCATAAGCGCCTTTAAATCCTTCAGGCGTGGTATCATCATCAAACACCCACCACATATAACCATACTCAAGACCAGTGTCTCGTACAGATTGCGGATTCATTTGCTGATTTTGAGTATGCGGAAAAACCATTTCATCAACCCATGCAGAATCAATTAACTGTTGATCATTCCATAGTCCTTTAGTCAGCATTAGATGCCCTACTCTGGCCATGTCTCTGGCGGAAATGTGCATGTGATAAGCCAAATGTTGAGATCTCTCAGGATTCCCTGATTTTTCATGTTCAGATAAGTCAAATTCTCTAAAACCTAATGGTACTGCCAATTGGTCATTCAGTTCCTGAAAAATTGATTTACCTGTTAACTTTTCGAATACTGTACCAGAAGCATTAAAATCCCAGTTATTGTATAAATAATAACTACCTGGTTGCTGTGAACCACGCTCTGGTGCATCGGCTGTATTATCACCACCATTAGCAGCCTTGTGATAAATACCAGAAGTTGCAGTAATCAAATTTTTGACGGTTGCCTGTTTTTCAATGGGTAAAAGACCATCAACATCATCAATTCCCAACTCTTCCAAAGTTGATGATAAGTTGATAGTGCCATCTTTAACATACTTGCCATACATCATAGCCAACAAGCTTTTGCGTACACTGGCAAGATAACCCACTTTAGTAACATCTCCGTAGGTATAAACCTGCCAACCGTTGATACTCACATGCATACTTTGAGTATTTTGAGTTTTCAAAAACTCGGTTAATTCTGCAAGTTCTTGTTGTGAAAAACCTGCTTTTTCAGGATTGCTAACAACATCCCAATTCTCATTAGGCCAAACTATTGTATCGAGATTTTGATCTTCAGCGCTTTTAACAACTGATGAATCAACACCATCTTCCGTCCCACAACCTGATAAAATCAACAAAAAAATGCTGAAAAATAAACGCTTTTGTAATTTATTCATAATCCACCTTTTATTACTTCAATTTAACAAAAATAAAACTGCATAACTTTACAACAACCTATAGCTGACCAGAATGCTGTCCTGACTCAAAATTGTCAAATAATTTATTTGACATAACATAAGGAAATAAGCAATTGACATTAGATTCAATAAACCTAAAAATCGACAGTCAATAATATTAACTTGCCGGAGTACGCTATGAAATCCTACCGACTGATTCTTCCAATCCTGGCTGTTGCCCTGATTACATATTTTTTTCTCAATCAACCACAACAACAAAATGAACCTGTGACTTATGATTTTGATCTGATAATAGCTAATGCTAATTTGTTTGATGGCAGTGGAAACGCGCCAGTAAAAGCAGATATTGGCATTAAGGATGAAATGGTTTTGGCCATTGGTGATTTAAAGCAAAACACCGGTAAGGAATCAATAGAAGCTGAAGGCTTATCTGTTTCTCCCGGTTTTATCGATTTACACTCTCATGCAGATAGAAAGGTTCTGGAGATCCCTCAAGTTCCAAATATGCTACAGCAAGGTATCACTACGATGCTGGGTGGAAATTGTGGTGGTTCGCCAAGTAATATTGGTGAATTTCTGGCTCAGGCTGACAAGGTAAAACTGGGACCCAATTTGGCCGTATTAATAGGCCACAATACGGTTAGAAAAGAAGTCATGGGTACTGAAAACAGATTGGCTTCAGAAGATGAAATTGCTGCAATGGAAGCCTTGGTTGGTCAATCAATGAAGGATGGTGCATATGGATTGTCCACCGGTTTAAAGTATGTTCCAGGCACATACTCTAACACTGAAGAAGTTGTCTCTCTTGCTAAAATATCTGCTCAACACAATGGTATCTATACCTCTCATATGCGTGAAGAGGGCTTAGGCTTGCTTGAAGCGGTTAAAGAAACCATAGAAATTGGTCAACAAGCAGTCATACCGGTTCATATTTCTCACCATAAGGCAGTCGGTTTACCTATGTGGGGAAAAAGCAAAGACTCAATTGCTATGATAGAGGCTGCAAGAAACGCGGGTCAGGATGTGACTCTGGATCAATACCCATACACAGCTTCGTCTACAAGCTTTGCAATTATTTTTCCTTCCTGGTCATTAGCTGGTGGTAATGATGCTTTGGTTGAACGTCTGTCAGATCCTGAAACTCGTGAAAAAATAAAACAAGCTATCGTTCATAACATTAAAACTGACCGTGGTGGTGGCGATCCTGCCAGAATTCAGGTGGCAAATTATCCACCACAACCTGAATATAATGGAAAAACATTCAAAGATATTTTAGTCGAAAGAGGCCTAGAGCTTACTATTGATAACACCGCTGAACTGGCTATTGAAATACAATCAAAAGGTGGTGGCCAGGCTATTTATCACGCAATGGAAGAAAGTGATGTTCGTTACATTATGCAATATGAATACACCTCAATTGCAACTGATGGCGCTAATGCACAAATAGGCAAAGGTAGTCCGCACCCAAGAAATTACGGTACATACCCTCGCGTTCTTGGCAAATACACAAGAGATGAAAATGTACTTGAACTGTCTGATGCCATCAGAAAAATGACCAGCCTTCCTGCAGCAAGAATGGGTTTGACTAATCGTGGTTTAATAAAACAGGGCTACTATGCCGATCTGGTATATTTAATCCTGCAACTGTAATTGATAAAGCTACCTTCGCTGATCCTCACCAACATGCTGTAGGTATTGAATATGTTATAGTCAACGGCAAAATAGCCAAGAATCCACAAGGCTTAACCGATATTGGTAGTGGTAAGGCATTAAGACATCAAACTTCTGAATCTACAGGTGAATAATATGTCACTCAAAACCAAAGCCCTTTTAATAGGGCTTTTAATATCCAATGCGGCTCATGCAAACACATTGCTGGTTGGTAATAAAAACGATGCGCGGTTAACTTTTCTCAATTTACAAAGCGGTAATATTGTTAAAACCATTGAAACAGGTGTTGGCCCACATGAAATTGCTATCAGCCCTGATAAACAATATGCTGTTGTGGTCAATTATGGCGATAGAGACAATCGAGGTAACAGCATCAGCCTGATTGATGTCAATAAAGGCGAAATAATCAATACCATTACCGATGATGCGCTGCTTTCTCCTCATGGTGTTCAGTGGTTTAAAGATAACAGGCATGTCTTGGTAACTGCTGAAAGACAAGATCAAATAGTCAAACTTGACCCTTTTGCAGGAAAAATTGTCTCCACAGCTGAAACCAGAGCAAAGGTTTCTCATATGCTGGTTATTTCACCGGATGAAAAGATAGCGGCGGTTTCTAACCTTGGTTCATCTGATATAAGCCTGATAGATTTGGTAAAAATGAAGTTTATTAAAACGGTTAAAACTGGTAATGGCGCTGAAGGAATTGACTACACTCCTGATGGCAAAGAGGTTTGGGTAACCAATCGCGAAGATGATAATATTAGTGTTGTTGAAACTGAAAAATGGACAATATCCAGAACATTAGCTACTGGCGACTTTCCTATCAGGGTTAAAATCTCTGGTGACCAAAAGTACGCGCTGGTTTCAAATGCCAATGCCAACTCATTGGGGATATACGATGCCAAAACTTATGCCTTAATTAAAACCCTATCTCTTAAAGATGGCAAAAACAACCTGACCATGCCTATTGGCATTTTATTCAGTGATGACAATCAAACTGCTTTTGTTGCTCACGCAGGTGGACAAAAAATTTCTGTTATTAATATGGAAACATTAAAGCGAACAAAAATTATCGATGCTGGCCCTGCTCCAGATGGCATGGGTTTCGTCAACCAGTCACTTGATTTCAAGCAATAATTGGAGTCAGGTATATAAAGAAGAATTCTGAGTTCTCAAATTATAGGAAGACTGCATCACTTCACCATAGGCGCCAGCAGAGCGAATAGCTATCAAATCCCCTCGTTGAGTTTCTGGTAGCCTTATTCCTCTGCCAAAACAATCGCTGGATTCACAGATAGGGCCAACCACGTCATAGGGCTGACTGTTTTCTCTTTGGCTGCTAAGATTATCAATTTGATGGTAGCTTTGATACAAGGCTGGTCGCATTAACTCTGTCATACCCGCATCTAATATGACAAAATTAGTCGTTATCCCTTTTTTCACATAAAGAACACGGCTGATCAAACTGCCACACTGCCCTACTATTGAACGACCTAATTCAAAATGGATCTTTTGTCCTTCTCTACGCTTGATTAGACGATTAAAAATTTCAAAATAACGTTGGAAGTCTGCAATTTTTACTGTGTCAGGTGATTGATAATCAATGCCTAAACCACCACCAAGGTTTAAATGTTTTATTTTAATTGATTGCTGTTCAAGCCAATCCTGAATTTCATTAACACGGGTGCAAAGACTCTCAAACACTGACAAGTCCGTAATTTGTGAACCAATATGAAAATGAATGCCAATTAAATTCACATAGGGCCAGCAATGAACCTGTTGAATAATTTCTGGCAAATATTTCTGCTCAATACCAAACTTGTTCTCGGTTGTACCTGTTGTAATGTAGCGATGTGTTTTGGCATCAACATTAGGATTAATTCTGATTGCTATGCCTACCTGACGATTCATCTTCCCGGCAATCTCATTGATCACACCAATTTCTTCAATAGACTCACAATTAAAAAACTGGATATTTTGCTGAATAGCATACTCAATCTCTTTATCCGTTTTACCTACGCCAGCAAACAGCACCTGCTCACCCTTAAAGCCTGATTCAATACAACGACGAATTTCATTGCCACTCACGCAATCAATACCCAAACCAAAATCGCGAATTTCTTGCAGGATTTTCTGATTTGAATTAGCCTTAACGGCGTAGTGAATATCATAGTCATATTGTTTTGCCAAATCCTGTACAACAGATAGCGTTTCACGTAACAAAGACAAATCATAATAATAAAATGGCGTTTCTTTTTCTGTAAATGACTGGATAACTGCTGAACTAAACATGACGCGTCCCCGTATAAATCTCGCCGACATTAAATATGCCCTGATGCAGCAGCTTTAAGGTGCTTATTTTATTTTCACCAGATACTAGCAGGGAAATGTTATGGGCGCTACCACCATAGGAAATCATTCTAACGGGTATTGATTTAACTGAGCTGATAACTTTCGAAATGATTTCAAGGTTTTCTGCCAAATGTGCACCAACCACACAAATAATTGTCATATTTGAATCCAC
Source organism: Gammaproteobacteria bacterium (assembly GCA_029880585.1). Lineage (GTDB taxonomy): Bacteria > Pseudomonadota > Gammaproteobacteria > Enterobacterales > Kangiellaceae > Aliikangiella. The sequence goes on along the minus strand of JAOUOC010000026.1, from coordinate 14,458 downwards.
TTCTACACGAGAAAATTCAGATAACTTTTGCAAAATGGTAGCTAAATTTTCAGTATCATCAATGGTGACTGACACAGCCACCTCTGAGGTTGTAATCATATCAATGGAAGTTTTGTGTAACTCAAACACTTCAAAAATCTTTTTCAAAAAACCTTGTGCCTGCAACATTTCACTGGAACGAATTCTGATAGCTGTAATTCCGCTTTTGGCAGCAATGGCTTTCACACCTGTTTCATCTACTCTTTTTGAAATTAAAGTTCCTTTTGATTTTGCAGATAGTGTGTTTAACAGTCTCACTGGAATGTCCGCACGTCTGGCAGGTTTTATACTGCTGGGATGAAGAATTTTAGCGCCAAAATAAGCTAATTCGGCCGCTTCAGCAAAAGATAATTCTCTAATTGGTTTGGTTTTTTCAACATATCTCGGATCGTTATTATGCATACCATCAATATCTGTCCAGATTTGTATTTCATCGCAATTTAACGCTGCGCCAAACAGAGAAGCCGAATAATCACTGCCACCTCGCTTCAGATTAGAAACATTTCCCACAGCATCCTGACAAATAAAGCCCTGAATGACAAAGATTTGGGTATCAGCAGATGCTTGTATTTTTGTCTGAAGCGATTGTTTTAATTGTTCTTCATCTGGCTCGCCATTTTGTGATAACTGAAGATAATCCAGAGCGTTAAGTAATTGACTGGATTTTCCTTGCCAGTTTAACAATTGCTGAAATAACGCTGTTGAAATTTGCTCTCCTTTAGCTAAAACCTGATATTCAAATTCAGAAACATAACTTGCTGATGCCAACGATTTTATTTCTTCAAGATAGCTGTCGGTAGTTTTATGCCCTTGAGAAATTTCGTATTCATTATCAAAAAGCCTGGAAACATATTGCTGGTAATGGGACTGGAGTTTATCAACTTCCTCTTGAACTGCTTGATAATCGCCATTCTTCATCAACCCTACAATTTCAGTTAATTTGTCAGTTGTGCCCGCAACTGCAGACAATACAACCATCACTTTCCCTTGTCCGGAAACAATATTTGCTACATTGTGCATTCTTTCAGGATTACCTAAAGAGGTGCCACCAAACTTTAAGACTTTCATATCATCAATATCTTATATTTATCGTTCAACTATTAACTATTATGATTCTACCAATAGTTCCGCAATCTGAACTGCATTTAAGGCCGCCCCTTTCCATAATTGATCAGCCACTACCCAAAAAACCAGACCATTATCACAGGAAATATCTTCTCTTATGCGCCCTACCCAGGTTTCCATAGTTTCGCTTGCATCAAGTGGTGTAGGATAGCCACCATCTGATTGTTCATCAACCAGTTTAATGCCGCGAGATTGGTTGAAAATTCCTCTGGCTTTTTTAGCGCCAATATAATCTTCAGTTTCAATATGAATCGCTTCAGAGTGCGCTCTAATCACAGGAACACGCACGCAATGAGCAGAAATTTTAATTTCTGGCGCATCCATTATTTTCCATGTTTCATTCACCATCTTCATTTCTTCTTTGGTGTAGCCATTATCCTGAAATACATCAATATGCGGGATCAGATTAAATGCAATTTGTTTGCTAAATTGATTAACCTTAACCGGCTTATCCTCCATAACATCCTTTACTTGTTCATTGAGTTCACTGATTCCGGCCTGACCGGCACCAGATACTGCCTGATAGGTTGAAACAACCACTCGCTTTATAGGAGAGATTTGGTGAATTGGATTCAAGGCTACTACCATTTGTATCGTTGAACAATTAGGATTGGAAATAATGCCTTTGTGATCTTTGATTGCATGAGGATTCACCTCAGGTACGATAAGTGGCACTTCATCATCAAGACGAAACGCGCTACTGTTATCAATCACTACAGCTCCAGCTTTGGCAGCCATTGGTGCATATTGTCTGCTGTGTTCACCACTGGTAGCAAAAAACACAATATCCTGACCATCAAAGTGCTCAGTTGCAAATGTTGTAATTTCAATGTCACCAAAAGCTGTAATCTGTTTTGTACCAGCTGATCTTTCTGAGGCCAGCAGGGTCAACTTTGCTATCGGAAATTGTCGCAAGGTCAAAATTTTGATTATTTCCTGACCAACGGCACCAGTGGCACCAACAATAGCTACACGATATTTTTTATCCATAATACTTTACTAACAAAAGAGTGGGAAAAAGGTGGCTATTATATGCTATCTGACAATATATATTTAGATTAAATATTTATTTTAAACATTAAACTTTAAACAAGATCAATTAGTTACCCTTAACAGCAAAACAGGATTCTGATTCAACTATTGTTTATCATCTGTTGCTATGTTATTACTTAACAACAGTTTATTATCGAATATCAAACAGAGCGTCAAATGAAAGCATTTATTGCACAAATCTCTAAAAAACTTGGCCTGAATAATTTTGGACCCGGCATTCTGGTTACTGCTGCATTTATTGGTCCTGGCACGGTAATAACAGCCAGCTTGGCAGGTGCTAACTTTGGACTTGCACTACTCTGGGCGCTATTGTTTGCAGTGCTCTCTACTATTATTTTACAGGAGATGACAGCCAGATTGGGTATTGTGACCCAACAAGGTTTGGGTGAAAATATTCGAGAAACTTTTTCGCATCCTGTGGCTAGAGGCATTGCTATTTTGTTAGTGGTTAGTGCCATTGTCATTGGAAATGGTGCCTATCAGGGTGGCAATATTTCCGGAGCCAGTCTTGGACTGCAAAGTATATTTAATTCTGATAATGCGAATATCAATCAATGGCTGTGGCCTATTTTAATTGGTGTTATCGCTTTTATGCTTTTGTGGACAGGTCAATATCGTTTAATTGAAAAGGCCTTGATATTTCTGGTCAGTCTGATGAGCCTGTCATTTTTATTTACCTTTATAATCACCCAGCCAAATCTGGCTGAATTATTTTCAGGTCTGCTTCTCCCATCCATTCCAGATGGCGCTACCCTTACAGTGATTGCCTTAATTGGCACAACAGTTGTGCCATACAACTTATTTTTACATGCTTCAAGTGCCTGCCAAAAATGGAAAAGCCCTGATGAATTACCTCAAGCCAGAAAAGATCTTTACATCTCAATTCCGTTGGGTGGCTTGATTTCTATTGCTATTGTTTCTACTGCAGCATCAGCATTCTTTGGCAAATCAATTGCTATATCTTCAGCTGCCGATTTGGCGCCAGCCTTGCAACCATTCTTTGGTGATAGTGCCAGAATATTTATGGCTTGCGGTTTATTTGCAGCAGGCATTTCATCAGCTGTTACTGCTCCACTGGCTGCTGCCTTTGCTTTAAATGGTATGCTAAATTTGAATAAATCTCTTGATGATATTGGTTTCAAGTTGATCTGGATGTTAATTCTGATCATAGGAATAGTCGTAGCAACAAGTGGCTATAAACCGATATCAATCATCTGGTTTGCTCAGGTTGCCAACGGTATTTTATTACCAATTATCACATTGTATTTGCTTTGGATTATGAATAGCGCTAAATTGGCAAAATACAAAAACAACTGGAAGCAAAACGCCTTAGGTTTTCTTGTCCTGGCAATTACATTAATGTTAAGTGGCAAAAGTTTGATTAGTGCATTTGGAAAACTATGAAAATAGCACATAAAAAAGCAATTGATATTAATTGCGATCTGGGCGAAGGCTCAACTATTATTGACTGTGCGGTCGATGCCAAACTAATGCCTTTTATATCCAGTTGTAACATTGCTTGCGGTGGTCATGCGGGTAATGAAACAACCATTAAAAACTCCATCAGTAATGCTCAGAAACATAAATTAAAAATTGGTGCTCACCCTGGTTATGCTGACAAACCCAGTTTTGGCAGAAAAACTCTTGAAATATCACATCAGGATTTAATTAAAAGCATAGATGAACAGCTTCAGCGTTTTTTTACCATAGCCGGAAAATTAGGCGCTAAAGTCAACCATATCAAATTTCATGGCGCACTATACAATGATATGGAAAACACCACTGAACCTTTATCGGAAACTTTATCAGATGGCTCAGACAAAGCTTCAATCAATATATTGGCGTATACTTTGGCAAAACATCTTGCTGAAAACTATAAAGATCTAAAAGTTTACGGTCTTGCTAATGGGCAACTGGCTGCAGCCTGTCAAAAATACAAACTTAAATTTGTCGCCGAAGGCTTTATGGATAGGCTTTATCAGCTCAATGGCAAACTGACACCCCGCTCTGAAGCTAACGCTGTCCACAAGAATTCGCAAATAAGCATTAATCAGGCTCTGGATCTGGCGCAAGGTAATTCTCTTAAAATTAATAATAACCAATCAATTAATATCAAAGTTGATACTATCTGTTTACATGGCGATAATCCTAATGCGCTGACAATTGCCAAAGAACTAAACCATCAACTAAAAGAAGCCGGTTTTATTGTAAGATGAGGCAGGTGCCATACAAAATAGTTAATAATGGCGAAATGGCGCTCACAATAATTTTTGATTGCCCGATTAGCCTTGACTTATGCCAGCGTATTCTCTTTTTACAAAAAAAACTCAGGCGCTCCATCAGACAATACCTGCTTCAATCCATTCCCGCTTATCAAAGTCTGACATTGTGTCTCAATGAAAACTCACTTGATATTACCGCATTTATCACACAGCAAATTAAACAGATAATGTCGCAAATGGACCATAAATACAGTTTTCTGGGTAAGGCTTATATTCCTAAAACCATTGAAATTCCGGTTTGTTACGATGCAGAGTTTGCAACGGATATGCGAACTGTCAGCGAACATTGCAAGCTGTCTTCTGATGAAATTATACAACTACACAGTCAAACAACTTATCAGGTTTATATGCTGGGTTTTCTGCCCGGTTTTTTATATCTGGGTGGTCTGGACAAACAAATACATTGCCCGAGAAAAGCGGTTCCTGCTTTTGAAGTTATGGCTGGCTCTGTTGGAATTGGTGGAGAGCAAACAGGGATCTATCCGGTAAACAGTCCTGGTGGTTGGCAAATTATTGGACGTACACCTGTCAGGCTTTTCTCACCATCTAGCAATAAACCATTTATTGCCAATCCCTTGGATAATGTTCGGTTCGTAGTCATTGATAAGCAGCAGTTTGATAAGCTCTCTGGGCAGGAAAGCTGATGTCCATACGATTTGTTAAAGCCGGTTTGCTAACCACTGTTCAGGATTCAGGCCGTTTTGGACTGGCTGACAAGGGTATTTCATCCAATGGCGCAATGGATTCTATTGCCATGCAAACTGCCAATTGGTTGGTTTCACGGCCACTGACTTCACCTGTTATCGAAATCACCTTGGCTGGACCAACTGTCAAATTTGACCAGTCAATGTCTTTTGCAGTGTCAGGAGCAAACTTTGATCTAATACTTAATGATTCCCCTATTCCGGCAAATCAAACTATCCATGTCAATCAGGGTGACAAACTTCAATTCGGCAAGTGCCTATCCGGTCTTCGTGCCTATCTGGCGTTTTCCGGGCGTATTAAATTGCCGAAAACCCTTGATAGTTATTCGACACATCTTATGGCTGAATTTGGTGGTTTTAATGGTAGAGCTTTGCAGGACGATGATGTCATTGAACTGGCTGATATTCAAATCCCGCCAAGGAAAATTTTGCCTAATCAATATAAGCCTTTTTATGGTGGTAATTATCAAATCAGGATCACCGATTCAGTGGAAAGCAGTGAATTTTCCGCTGAACAAATGAGCCAGTTTTTAAATCAGACCTATCATGTCATGCCACAATCCAACCGTATGGGATTACGTTTACAATGTGATGATCCGGTTATTATCAATAAATCGATTCTTTCCAGTGGTTTGGCGCAAGGTAGTATTCAGATCCCGCCATCAGGACAGCCGGTTATTTCCTCTGTGGATGGACAAACCATTGGTGGCTATCCAAGAATAGCTAATGTTATTTCAGCCGACTGGCCGATTTTGGCGCAGCTTAAAGCTAAAGATAAAATCACCTTTGCCTATGTCAGTATTGAACAGGCGATGCAGATTAGAAAAGAAAAGATGGGGATGTATAAACAGTTGTGGGGATAAAGAAATTGCTGTCATGTCGAAGAGCTTACGATACTGCCAACCCCTAAATGTATCTGAAATATTTAACTGAAACATTAAAAGTACAATTCTTGATAACCAAATTTAATTGTTCTAACCTTATTAACAATCAAATAAACGTGCGAATAATATTTGTAGCATGCAATAAATAACTGTTATGTGCATATAAACCTAAATGAGATGGAGATGGAGATGGTGATGGATATGGATATGGACAAAATACAATCGTACATTCTAAACGATGAAAATCATGATACTATTGATATTAAGCTAAACATTCTACTATCTATTATTCGAAAACATCTTGGAATGAGCGTGTCTTTTATTTCGGAATTTGTAGATGGAGAGCGTGTTTTTAGATATTTAGATACTGAAAATAAAAATTCACATATAAAAGTTGGTGATTCTGACCCTCTAGATGAAACCTATTGTAAAAAAATTGTGGACAACAAACTCACGAATGTCATTTGTGATACTAGTAAGAATATCATTACGAGCAAACTCGATGTTACTGATAAGTTATCAATTGGTTCATATCTAGGTGTCCCCATCACATTGTCTAGTGGAGAAGTATACGGTACATTTTGCTGTTACAAAAATTGTCCTGATAACACTCTAAACCAGAATGATTTGTCATATTTACGTGTTATTTCCGAAATCGCAAGTAATTATATTGAAGAGAATATAGCAAGCAAAAATATACATCGTGAAAGCAAAAAAAGAATTCAATCTGTATTAGACGAAGATAAAATTATCATACATTATCAACCAATATTTAATATTCAAACAAACCAGATTGCAGGATTTGAATCACTTTCAAGGTTTAATACTGAGACATACAGAACACCTGATATCTGGTTTAAAGAAGCCTCACAAGTTGGGATGGGTGAAAAACTTGAGATCGCAGCTATTGTAAAAGCAATTAAAGGATTGAATGAGTTAGATAGCAACACTTATATTTCAGTAAATACCTCGCCAGAGTATATTCTAAATGGCGCCATAGCTAATGTACTGCAGAATATAGATACTAACCGTATAGTTTTAGAAATCACTGAACACTCTCCAGTAAGCAGCTATTCTGATCTAAGATTGGCATTAGAACCACTACGAAAAAAAGGAGTACGTCTTGCAATTGATGATGCAGGTGCAGGTTATTCCAGTTTTCAACATATTCTTGAGCTTGAAGCTGATATTATTAAACTTGATATCAGTCTTACCCAAAACATTCATTCAGAGCCAAGAAAATATTTACTTGCAAAGGCACTCTGCGCTTTTGCAAAATCAATAAAATGTACAATTATTGCGGAAGGTATTGAGACTGACGAAGAATTAAACTCTCTTAGGGGACTAGGCATTGATCTGATCCAAGGATATTTGCTTGGACGCCCTATGCCTATTGAAGAAGCAATTTCTCATAAAAGTGTTGCCTAGATGCTATTTACGAAATCAAGGAATAAATCTCGATTAGTATAGAAGCTTCATTTCTAAAGCAATAAAGGCGAACATTTTGTTCGCCCTGATTCAAATACCTCAATCAAAACTTTAATTAATTGAAGATACTTCCTTAATGGCTTTAATGCGCTGATCATTTTCACGTATAGTGAATCTGATTTTATCTCTAATATCAGTTCCAATGTGCTTGGTCGCTGCACCTATCATAACCGGAAAAACTCTATCCAGGTGGCCACTTTTACCATAGCTGGTTACAACGGTTTGCCAAATCTGAACCTGCTCTTCAGTTTCTTTGTATTTATCAAGATCATAACCTGCAATCGCAACGTATCGGTAATGGTTAGTATAAATGCTTCTGTTAGAACGAGGCTCATAAGCTGGAGATCTTGTTAATTTACCGTTCACATCAATATTAGTCAGTGCACCACTTCTGTAGTAATTTGATCCTGCAAAGCCGTTGTATCCACCAAGGTATCGTATTTTGGATATTCCATAACTCAGTGTAATAACAACATCAGCTTCTTCCAGCGATGTTGCAGGCACATAATTTTTACTTTCCAAAGCCTTCATCAAATAAGTCGCATAAAGATCGAATTCTGGAGAATTAACATCAATATCCTCTTTTCCAGCTTGCAATAGAAAAGTTTTTTTTGTTTCTGCTTCCGGCTTGGCTTTAGAAGCAATAACAATGTCGAAATTAGTGAGGGAATCTGAATATGCTGTTTTGTTGGTGGTTGTTTTACAACTGGCCAGTGTAATCAATAAAACTAAAGTGAGTAAGTTTTTCATATTTCCTCCATGATCATGAGTTGTTTTCTTAACGTATTTATCCAAAATACACAATTTTCTGAGATGATGCAATAGTTTGTTTTTTGTACAAACCAATCAAAACTCAACTTATTTTTGATTAGTTAACGATATAGCGATCTAATAGCAATTTCTGACAAAAATTTGGCCTTGATGGAGCAATACATTTACGTAATCAAGAGAATAAATCTCGATAAGCATCGAGGCTATGGCACTTTACCAGCCCTCAAACCATGCACCTATTTGTTTACCTTTTTCTTTGTTACTTAAATTAATATAAGCTTCAAGGTTTTCAGTTTTTGAGATATATCGCCAATAAAAAAACCAACAAACTATAAAATAGCCACAGAACTAAATAAACGACGATTATTACATAAGACTTTTTCAATTATGGAAAGCTTGTTTTCGACAAAGATCATTGGCGCTCCTATTACCAGGATAAGCCATAACAAATAAATTAAAGAATACTTTGCTGCTTCTAACATAACTGCAAGTGGGTATTTTTTTCTTAGACATTTTCTCTTGAATACCTCTCATTTCTTATTTGTCCGCGGCCAATCTACCACTTTTTTATTCTCTTATACCATCAGGATATTACCATCCTTCGGTTGCCAAAATTTTATTAGTGATAGATTACTGTTGTTCTGGGAATGGTAAACTATGGATAAGATTAGAGGATGAAAGAAGCTATGTGTATGCCAGCAAACCTGACGTTAACTCGCTTCCTTATACAAATGCTCTTTCAAGACAGCGTCTAAATCGCCGATAGATATTGGTTTGGTAACATATCCATCCATTCCAACTTTAAAACAGCGTTTTGAATCTTGCTCCATAGCACTAGCTGTAATAGCGACAATCGTTAAATGCTTACCCGTTTTTTGCTCTTCTTTTCTGATACTGGTGGTCAGTTCATACCCTCCCATTAAAGGCATATGAAGATCAGTAAACAAAATGTCATATTGACTCTTTTTTAACTGCTCAAGTGCTTCTACACCATTTTTAACGAATTCAGGATTATAATTAAGCGCTTTCATTTGTCTGCGAAGCAATATCTGATTAACTTCATTATCCTCCGCAACAAGAATACGATAATTGTTAGTTGTCTGAACTGCATCATGATGCTCTTCTTCTTCATTGTCCGCTTCCGAATTGTTATGTTTAATATTCAAATCGGTTCTGCTTCTGGCACTTTGTTTTAATTCAACAGAAAAGGTTGAGCCAACATCTATGGTACTTTCTATAGCTATAGACCCACCCATCATCTCAATCAGTTTTTTTGTGATAACAAGACCAATACCTGTTCCTTCAATATCTTCTGCTTCAGCTCCCAGTCGATTAAATGGTTGAAACAGGTTTTGAATGTTTTCTTCAGAAATCCCATATCCAGTATCCTGGATATGAATGCTCACAGATTCAAGATGATTAGTGGCGCAGCTAAGAGATATCTTCCCATTTTTACGGTTATACTTAACCGCATTCGATAAGAGATTTAGTATCACCTGCTTAAGACGAGTAACGTCAGCTTTTACGATTACGTCACTACAGGAGCCATCAATATATTCCAACGTTAAATTATTCGATTCTGCCAAAGGTTTTATCAGGGTGACACACTCATCTAACACATTACATAACAGCACGTCATCAGAACTCAATTCTATTCGTCCAGATTCAATACGCGCTAAATCAAGCACTTCGTTAATTAACGTCAACAAATGCTTACCTGCTTTATAAATCTCGTCTGCGCTTTCCTTCTGTTCAGCATTAAGCTCATTGTCAATGCCAAATAATTGAGCAAAACCAATAATTGCATTTAATGGTGTGCGTAATTCATGACTCATACTTGAAAGAAATTCGGATTTAGCCTTGTTTGCATGCTCAGCATTCTTTTTAGCTTCAAGTAACTGCTGTGCGGCTTCTTTGCTGTCAGTAATATCCTCAATAATTGACCAGATTTGAGATTCACCTTTATCATTATCTATCAAAACACCATTAAGCCTAATAGGTACCAGATTCCCATTTTTTTGGCGATATTCTTTCTCATAAGGTCCGTAACGACCAATCTTTTCAAGAGATTCTAACTGTAATGCTTCCTGTGATTCATATTCTTTTGGAGTCAAAGTCCAGTAATCAAGTTTATTCAACTCATCTTCCGGGTAACCACAAATATTAATAAAGGCTTTATTGTATTCTAAATAATTGCCATTCATGTCTGTTAATGCAATACCTAAAGGCGATAACTCAAACAATCGGCTTAGTTTTGTTTGGCTTTGTTTTAACGCCATTTCCGCGCGTTTTCTTTTATCGACATTTTCCACTACGCCAAGCATATGCAAGGCATTTCCATCATCATCTCTGGTAACATCACCTCTCTCATGCAACCATACGACCCTGCCATTTGGCCAGATTACTCTATGCTCAATGTTATAGGGCTCATCATTTTCAACACAATTGGCGATAGCATCTACGACTGACTGTCGATCATCTGGATGAATAGCTGCAAGAAAATTATCGTATGAGGTTTCAAGTTCCCCGGCATCATAACCAAATAAAACCGGAATTATTTCTGTCCAATACAATTCATTGGTCTGGATATTCCAGTCCCAAGTTCCAATATTGGCAAGATGTTGACCTCGTTGTAACCGGTTACTTTTAATATTAACTTCTGTTTCTGCAATCCTTTGATCATTAATGTCATCCCAGAAGCCTATTATTTCAATAGGTGTGTCCGCAGTGGAATAAAGCACTTTCATTTGATTTAAAACCCAATGATAGCTTTTATCACCTACTTTAATACGATATTCACAGGTGACAACATCAGCGCTCTTATCACATAAACTTTTTATTTTACCTTTGACCATTTCGATGTCATCAGGATGAATATAATGACTCCAAAAATTTTTATTCTTTATCAGACTCTGTGGATCCAACCCCATTTTATCTTGTATATTATCAGTAACATACTTCAGTCTATAGGGCTCTGCTAATGAGCAGGAAAACAGAATAACTGGACTTGATGCCAGTAAAAAATTCAATCTGTTATTGTTTTCTTTAAATGATTTTATAATTCGCCTACGTTTCTCAATCTGAAATTCAAGCTGGTTCAATTTACAAGCTGTTCTATCATCTAATTGTTTTCTTGATATACCCAAGAAAATCCACCCTTTTACTACCATAAGTCGAATTAATAATGATATAACTGATCCTATTATTATCAGTCCAATGATTAATTCGCCCAGACTAAAAGTGTAGGTATTTTTCAAACCTTCTTTTATGCTTTGTTGATTTGATTGATCTTGCTCGATTAATTTATTTTGGGCTGCATTTTCAAGCCTGCTGCAATATCCAAGTGCACGTATACTTTCAATATATGGCTTCTCTGAAATATTAAATCCATTTATTCCAGTGAAAAAGCATTCAAACAGATAAATAGAAGACAACACCTTTCCGGTGTAATTTGATTCAGGTTTGTTGAGAGTAGGAAAAATGTTGCTATTTACATAGGCCGTAAAAACTTTAGAATCAAATTCTGAATTTGTATTGGCTCTTGCGTATGACTTCACAAAAAATAATTGTGTAGGCATTACAACTACAATGCTAATTAGCATTATTCTAATAATACGCATATTGGCTCACATCTATAAAACAGTCTATTCAGTACTAGCCAAGTTTAAATTTCCATTACCCAAAATGTAACTTTCAAAATAAACCACTCCCTTGGTTGAGTTACAAGTCATCACTTTTCAACCCAATCATATTACGAGTATAGTCGCTATTATTAATTATTCTAAAATTATTAAATATTGATACGTTCTAACAATACGAAAGTTTAGTCAATTAACTAATATGATTTAGTGGGAAAAGCTTTATTTGGTTATATCTCTGTTAACTAAATTTAAAAAGATATGTTGTTATAATACTCAATTTGCAGCAATTGAAGACAATTTAAAGCAGGTTTTGTCTTGCAAAGAAATTAGAATATGTATTGTTTATACCTTGAGCTTATTTTGCCATGTTTTTGCAGGTTTCCAACACCTTTATAAAGTGCGATAAGCCTTCTTCATGGATCAAGCGAATATTATTTTGAGGAATACTTTCTGTGTCAGTAAAATTGGCAATAGCTGTTTCCATCTGATCCTCTCTTAAAATATGAACCAAAGGAAAGGGAGAACGATTAGTATAATTGGCAGGATCATTTACCTCTACCTGATCAAAACAATAATCAGGATGAAAACTGGCCAACTGATAAACGCCCTGATAATTTTCTTCAATTAACAAAATGTTTGCCAGTTCTAAAAAGTCGAGATAGTCTTCAAACTTTTCCAACCCTTTCGGGATGATCAGGATTGAGGTAGAAGTTTTTGGTTCATTATCCAGACGATGTAATTCATCAATCAAATGATGAAAATGCATTTCTACCTGAGGAGAATTGGTTACCTCATAATGAATGGTATTCTGATTAAATTCCTTTTTGGCAAAAGGACACAAATTCTTGCCAATAACACTTTGTTGTAACCAGTATTTTACAGAAGCTATAATCTTTGCTTTATTCATAAGATTGAATTTTAATCTTTTAGCATGGCACGTGAAATAATTAACTTCATAATTTCATTACTACCAGCATATATGCGTTTAACGCGCGCATCAGCATAGGCTCTGGCCACCGGATACTCCCACATAAAACCATAACCACCATGTAATTGCAGACATTCATCAAGTACCAGATGCTGCACTTCAGTTGCCAACAATTTGGATTTGGCTGCTGTTGCTACATCCAGTTTGCCTTTAAGTTGCAATTCGATACAGCGATCAATAAAGACGCGCGCAGCCGTTAACTGGGTGTTTATTTCAGCCAGTTTAAACTGGGTGTTTTGCAATTTGGCAATCGGTTTACCAAAAGCATTTCGACCTTTAACATATTCCACCGTTTGCTCAAGAATGGATTCTGCATTCGCCAGACATCCAACAGAAACAGACAATCTCTCCTGTGGCAACTCATTCATCAGGTAAGTAAAACCCTGCCCTTCTTCTCCAAGCAGGTTTTCTTTGGGAATACGAACATCATTAAAAAACAGTTCAGAGGTATCTTGCGCTTTTAAGCCCAGTTTTTCCAGATTTTTACCACGAGCAAAACCTTCTCTGTCAGACTCAACCAAAAACAAACTGATACCTTTGGCACCTTCTCCTGGATCGGTTTTGGCAACCACAATAATCAAATCAGACAACTGACCGTTGGTAATAAAAGTTTTGGAACCATTAACCACATAATGATCGCCATCGAGAATAGCTGTGGTTTTGATGCCCTGCAGATCAGATCCCGCGCCTGGTTCAGTCATGGCAATTGCCATCACAGTTTCACCGGTCACAGTTTTGGGTAAATACTTTTGTTTTTGCTCTTCCCTTCCATAATGTACCACATAGGGAACAGCGATATCAGAATGCAATCCCCACCCCAAACCTGACAGACATAGACGGTTGACTTCCTCATTAACAATAGCGTTGAATCTGAAATCCAAATCCAGACCACCGTAAGCTTCAGGTACAGAAGGTGCCAAAAAGCCCTGCTCGCCTGCTTTAGTCCAGATAGATTTATCCACCTGTCCCTGCTTTTCCCACGCATCATGGTGAGGAACAGCTTCTGCTTGCAGGAACTTTCTTACGGAATCCCGAAACATATTATGTTCGGATTCAAAAATATCACGAGGAATCGAGTTGATTGCGTCATTCATCATTTATCTCTCACTAATACAACTTAAAATAATGAGTCGTTTGTTGCTATTCTATTTAACTCGTTTACATTATCTTTTCTAAAAACGGTATTTCTACCAATTAAATTCTGCCCAGATGGGCGCATGATCGCTGGGCTTTTCCATACCGCGAATATCATAATCAATACCAGCATCTGTACAATACTCCGCAAAGCCATTGGATGCCAATATTAAATCAATTCTAAGCCCTCGCTTGGGATCATCAGAAAAGCCTTTACTGCGATAATCGAACCAGCTGAAGCGATCATCAACTTCAGGATAGTGTTTGCGATAAGTATCAACAAATCCTTTATCAACAACTGTTTTCAACCACTCTCGCTCTTCTGGCAAGAAGCTACATTTACCTGTTT
>JAOUOC010000137.1 GCA_029880585.1 Gammaproteobacteria bacterium | reverse complement strand
TGGACAGTCTTTAAAACTAAAGAATACAATCCAGAGGATTATGCAAACTATAAAGGTATTGATCTCAAAGCGGATTTACCTACAACAAAACCACCCATTCAAAAAAGATTGGCAGAATTTTTTAAATTGATTACCCACATGCCAAAAACCATGAAACAGTTATCTGTGGTGCAGTTTTTCTCCTGGTTTTCGCTTTTTATTATGTGGGTTTATACCATGCCGGCCATTACACAAAAGGTTTGGGGTGTTGAGGCTAAATGGTTTGATTCCGCTTTTTTATCAACCATCAGTGAAGTACCTGCTCATATTGCCACAGCCAAAGGTGAAGCAGGTGATTGGGTCGGGATTATTTTTGCTGCCTACTCACTGTTTGCAGTCTTCTTTTCTATGGTGCTAACCAAATTGGCCAACCGGTTCGGGAGAAAGTGGGTTTATTCGCTGTCACTGGTTTTGGGCGGTTTGGGCTATATCAGTTTTATGTTTTTTCAGCCATCGGATTCCGTTGATGTAAACTTGTTAATTACTCAGGTGCACATTCCCAAAGCCGCGCTTTATTTAATGTATCCGATGATTGGTGTTGGTATTGCCTGGGCAGCAATTTTGGCCATGCCTTACGCGATTTTGTCAGATTCTCTGCCGCCTGAAAAAACAGGGGTTTATATGGGAATATTCAACTTTACCATTGCCGCACCACAGATAGTTTCCGGCTTATTGGCAGGACAAATATTACGTTTTGTTTTCGACAATCAGGCGGTTTATATTGTCGCGTTGGCTGGTGTGTTTATGTTGTTAGGTGCCTTGTCCGTTTACTTTGTCGATGACACTGATGAAGCGAGAATGGCATAGTCAACGGTCTTACATTGTCATGAATGATTTTAATCGAATTACTCAAATTAAATTTCTTACTCTGGGTGTTTTGCTAACCAGCTTGTTCGGTTGCCAACAAGCTGAATCCGTCAAACCATCAGAATCCAATTCTTCATATTATGGAACGACCTTGCCTTTTGCCAGTGAGGCTGTGTATTTTCTAATGACTGACCGATTTGTCGATGGTGATCCAGATAACAACTATCCTGAGCAAGGTGGTGATTTTCCAACGTACCAAAGGCCACTTATCGGTTCTGATGGCCGAAAAGCCTATGTGGGTTACATGGGCGGAGATTTTAAAGGGATCCTTGAGTACGCCGACTACATTCAGGGAATGGGATTTACTGCAATCTGGTTGACACCGATCGTAGACCAACCCAATGAAGCTTTTAGTGGGGGCGAGCCAATTACCTTTGGTGGTGCTTTTAAAGATGGCGGCAAGACTGGCTATCACGGTTATTGGGGGGTGAATTTTTATCAGGTAGATGAACATTTGTCTTCGGCCGATCTGTCATTTCAGCAGCTTACCCAAAGCTTAAAAGAAAAATTTCAAATTAAAACCATATTGGACGTTGTGTCCAATCACGGTTCGCCTGCTTTCAGTATGCCAGAAACCAGAGACCGTTTTGGTAAAATTTATGATCAAAATAATCGATTAATTGCCGATCATCAAAATGTGTTACCGGAAAATCTGGATCCGAAAAATCCGCTACATGCTTTTTTTAACCCACAAAAAGATATTGCCCAATTGGCTGATTTTAATCAAGACAATCCGCAGGTAATGGAGTATTTGGTGGGTGCCTATTTACACTGGATAGAGCAAGGTGCTGATGCCTTTAGAATTGATACCATCAAGCATATGCCGCACTCATTTTGGAAGACGTTTACTGACCGGATTCGTGCCATTCATCCTGACTTTTTTATGTTTGCAGAAAGTTATTCTTTTGATGCGGAATTTATCGGGCAACATACGTTGGCAAAAAATGGAAGTATTCGGGTTTTGGATTTTCCCGGCCGAGAAGCCATGATTAAGGTCTTTGAAAACAAAGATTCTGATTATAAAGAATTGTTGAATTATCTGCATTTAACTCAGGGACCTTACGCCAATCCTTATGAGTTGATGACCTTTTACGATAACCACGATATGGCAAGAATGAGTACCGATGAGCAGGGCTTTATTGATGCGCATAACTGGCTGTTTTCGTCTCGAGGCATTCCGGTGGTTTATTACGGCTCAGAAATCGGATTTATGGCGGGAGCAAAAGAGCACGAAGGCAATCGAAATTACTTTGGACGAGAAAATATCGAAAAGGCAAAACAGCATCCCGTCAAGTTGGCCTTGGAAAAAATAGCCCAAGCCAGAAAAAATTCCATCGCCCTTCAAAAAGGATTGCAAGTGAATGTTGAATTCAGCGGAGATACCGCCGTGTTTTATCGAGTCTATCAGCATCAGGGCGTGAATCAGACGGCGCTGGTTTTGTTAAACAAAGGGGATAACAAGCAACAATTCACTGTGAGCCAGTTTTTGCAAGCCGGACAATGGAAAAATGCCTTTAATGATGAAGCGGTTGACGTTCAGATCGGGCAATCCTTCACTGCTGAGGTCGACGCACATGGTGTGGGGGTGTATCTTTATGATTTGCCTGTGAACAACGAGGCTATGCTATCAGCGTTAAATATTTTAATGATAGAAAAAGTCAGATAGAACAGCTATCGATTTATCTGGCTTCCACAAGATTCACGGACAATCAGCTTTGCCGGGAGCAATGCAGTTTCCACCGCTTCTTCGTTAATTCTCTTGAAAAGCGCTTCAACCAAGACTTCTCCTGCCAGCTTGGTGTCCTGTTGAACGGTTGTTAAGGCAGGTCGGATAAATTCGGATAGGGCGATGTTATCGTAACCGACTACGGCAATCTCTTCAGGCACTTTTGTGCCTTCTTCCCTGAGAGCTTTTATTGCACCAATAGCGATCAAATCACTGGCGCAAAATATCGCATCAAAGGGACAAGAACCTTTCATCAGTTTTTTTACCCCTTCATAGCCTGCTTGCTCAGTAGATATGGCATCAATTTGCAGTTTTGGTTCTACCAGCAAGTCAGCTTCCTTTATGGCTTTTCTGGCACCTTTGTAACGGTCAAAAAACTCAGGGGAGCGCTTGGATGCATTGCCAATAAAAGCTATGTTTTTCCTATTTAACCGTATTAAATGTCTGGCAACATCATATCCACCCTGAAAATTGTCACAACCAATTGATATGCCAGGTTGCCCTTTCTTGACTGCGCCCCAACGAACAAAGTGAGTGCCTTGTCCGTCTAATTGATGGAGTTTTTCCTCATAGTCAGTGTAATCACCGTAGCCCAGCAAAATAATGCCATCTGCTTTATGGCAATCTTCATAATCAGCATGCCAGTCGTCATCCAGCTCCTGAAATGAAACCAGCAGGTCATAGTTGATTTTTTTACAAGCGCGAGTGATGCTGCCCAACATGGAAAGGAAAAATGGATTAATCTGTGAGTCATCGCTGGTTGGGTCCTGAAATAGTAACAAGGCAATCGTTCCGCTTTTTTGTGACCTCAAATTACTGGCGTTCTTATCAACTTTATAGTTTAGTTCTTTGGCAATAGCTTTTATTTTTTCACGAGTTTCCAGATTCACTAAAGGACTATTTCGTAAAGCGCGGGAAACCGTTGATTGAGAAACACCAGCCTGATAGGCGATGTCAATTGATGTTGCTCGATCTCTCATAGTGACTCCATAGCGATTATTCTTTTAATAATATTATTATGCAATAGTTTAGATACCGCTCTTTTAACAGCTTGTTTTAACATGTTACAGATAGTGAGGTCAACATAGATGTAGTAGCTTACGTTAATGTCTGTGGTAATTAATAGGAAATACTGTATTAATTTTTAATATTTTCAAATTATCTTGTTCAGAGCAGAAGTATTTTTGACAAGCATTAATGACACCGGTATCATTTCGTCAAATTTTAGTTAGAAAGTTAACATGACATTCAGTTTTGTTGAGAACTAAAAAACTAATCGTCGAAAGTCGGGATGTTTTATGCAACAAACAAAAAAGGCTAATACTTATTTGGTCGCGGATATTGGTGGAACCAATGCACGTTTTGGATTAGTGACAGGTTTTGATACAGAAAAACAACAGTACATTATTGAACAGCAGAAAGTTTATGCCAGTCAAGATTATGGAAATTTTGAAGATGTTGTAGCCCGGTATCTCAATAGTTTATCCCAAACGAGTATTTCAAATGCATGTATTGCAGTTGCTGGACCTGTGGTCGGAAATAAAATTAAACTGACCAATCTGGATTGGCGCATTGACATTTCGTCAGTCAAACAAAAACTGGGATTTAACAAATTTCAGATCATTAATGACTTTGCTGCCTATGCCTATTCGGTTCAGTATTTGAAGCCGGAAAATTTGTGCGTGATCAATCCGGGAGTGAGTTTGGCCAACAGTCCAGTGGTTGTGTTGGGGCCGGGCACCGGTTTTGGGGTCGCCACCTTAATTCAACAAGGTAACAAGAGAGTAGTGTTTCCTTCGGAAGGCGGACATGTAACACTGGCATCAAATACTTCATTACAATCGGCAATCAAGGAAAAGTTATCTCATAAGTTTAAGCTGGTTTCAGTTGAAAGAGTATTTTCAGGATCGGGTTTGCGACATTTATATCAAGCCCTGGCGGAAGTTGAAGGCGTTAAGGCATATAAATATTCAACAGCAGAGATCAGTCAAAATGCTCTGGATGGGAATGATTTGTTGTGTGAAAGGGCCTTATCCTTATTTTGTTCCTGGTTAGGCTCTGTGGTTGGAGATATCGTTTTGACGCTTGGCGCAAAAGGTGGCGTTTATTTGGGTGGAGGGATCTTGCCGAGAATAAAAGACTTTTTGGTGCAAAGTGATTTTGCCTTGTCGTTCAGGTCAAAGGATCAAATGAGTCATTATCTTGAGGATGTGCCGGTAAATCTGGTTATCAAGGAAAATCCGGCTTTGCAAGGTGCTGCTGCCTTGTTTGAGCATAATCTCCAACACATGGATAGCATATAAACCGGAAAAGGGGAATGACATTGCAAAAGCATACTATCAATGATGTCGCAAAATTGGCGGGAGTTTCCAAAAAAACTGTTTCACGGGTTTTAAATGAAGAAGCAAATGTCAGAGAGTCAACTCGTTTGGTGGTTATGCAAGCAGTAGAATCTTTGGGTTACAAGCCAAATCCGCAAGCACGAGGTTTAGCGAGTAATCAATCATTCCTGATAGGATTGATTTATGATAACCCGAACAAAAGCTATGTTTCCGATGTACAGGAAGGCGCATTAACTGCCTGTGAGGAGCATGGCTATCATTTGTTGATCCAGCCCATGATTCACGACCAAAATGATGTTGTTGATAAAATTGAATCCTTAATTTATAGCTCAAGATTAGATGGTCTTATCTTGACTCAACCTTTTTCCGATAACAAATCGTTGAATACGCTGTTGAAAAAAATAAATCTTCCTTATGCCAGAATTGCGCCCACTGAAATGATGGATGACAGTTTGAATGTGGTTTGTAATGATGTGGAATCGGCCTATCAAATGACACGTTACCTGATTTCTTTGGGCCATATCAAAATTGGATTTATTGTTGGTCATCCGGATCATCCGGTCTCACAGCAACGTTTGAATGGCTACATCAAAGCATTACAGGAAAATAAAATTGAATATGATGCGAAATATGTTCAGCAGGGATTTTTTGATTTTAATTCGGGTGAAGATTGCGCCAGACGATTGTTGAGTCTTGAAGAGCGACCCACAGCCATTTTTGCCAGCAATGATTATATGGCTGCTGGCGTGCTTAAAGTGGCCAGCCAGAAGCAAATTAGTGTACCACACCAATTGTCAGTCGCAGGGTACGACAATGCGCCTATTTCCAGCTATATTTGGCCTGCATTAACTACGGTTAAACAACCTGTTACTCAACAAGCATTAATGGCGACGACTCTATTAATTCAGACAATTCGTAAAAAAATGCCCGAAGAAACGACCATAAATCTGGAAAATCAATTAATCATTCGTGAATCTACGGCGCCATTTTAGAATTCTGTGAAAAGTGTCATTATGTTAATGAAATGAGTGATGAAATTTTAGAGGGAATATGCTATTCTTTAATGACACCGGTGTCATTTTTGAGTGTAAAATTGGGATGAAGAAAACAACGGTTTGTTGTTTTAGCCGATAAATCGACCGAAACAGGTTTTGTAAAATAATGAAAAGCCAGAAGATAAACTCGCAGATCAATGTGATAACGCAACGCATTATCGATAGAAGCCAACCCACGCGTGAACGCTATTTACAGCAAATCGAACACATGCAAACACTTGGCCGACCCAGAAATACATTGGGCTGTGGCAATCTGGCTCATGCCATGGCGGCATCAACGCCCTCTGAAAAAAAACATCTTCAAGACAATCAGTCGCTCAATATTGGTATTGTCTCTGCTTATAATGACATGCTTTCAGCGCATCAACCTTATCAAAATTACCCTGATCTGATTAAACGAGTGGCATTAAATCATGGTGCAACCGCTCAGGTGGCCGGTGGTGTACCTGCCATGTGTGACGGCGTGACCCAAGGTCAACCGGGAATGGAATTATCCTTGTTCAGCAGGGAAGTCATTGCATTGTCGACTGCCGTTGCCCTGTCACATCATATGTATGATGGGGTGATATGCTTGGGAATTTGCGACAAAATTGTGCCTGGCCTGTTAATCGGCGCATTAAGGTTTGGCCATTTGCCAACGCTGTTTTTGCCCTCTGGTCCAATGCCGACAGGTCAATCGAATGAAGAAAAAGCCAAGGTTCGACAAGATTATGCCATGGGGAAAGCCAATGCTCATGACCTATTGTTATCAGAATGCCGTTCCTATCATAGTGCCGGCACCTGTACTTTTTATGGTACAGCCAATACCAATCAAATGTTAATGGAAATTATGGGGTTGCATCTGCCCGGGGCATCTTTTATCACGCCTGATACGTCGCTGCGTGAAGCGGTTACAGTCAAGGGCATTGAGCAATTGTTAAATCAAATGCAGCATAAT
>JAOUOC010000025.1 GCA_029880585.1 Gammaproteobacteria bacterium | reverse complement strand
CATCAAAACCACAGGCAATTGCATGTTCCACTTCAGTTGGTGAGCAGGCATCTATCCCCGCTAATCCTGATTGTTTTACTAATGTTAACAAAGGCGCGTATCGATTGGCTTTCATAGCATAGTAAATCTGAAAGCGGTCTTTTAATCTGGTACTTGAAATGGCTTGATGCAATGATTTCAGCTTATGACTTATTCTGTCAAAACTGTAAATAAATGTAGGACTCCCATGCTGCTGATACAAATCAGCAGCTACTTTACCAGCGAAGTATAATTTCGATGATTTTATACATAAATCATCTCTTTCCCACCACAGTTTATTCATAGTCACTCAACAGCCATGTTTTTAGAGTTAAGAAAGTTCATATAATCTTCATTATACTCGTCGGGCATTTGTTTGTAGCCTGTGATCCAGCCGCGACACTCAATAGCATCACAAGCGCAAGCAAATTGTTTATACAATACCTGTTCTGTCTGGGCATAATCCATATAAAGATAATCATTTGGAAAAATATTCCGTACCGCATAAACTTTTAGATTTTGCATATCAAGAAATATATTCGGATCACAAGAATGTAAAAAATAACCGGCAAAATGCGTGTCATACAAATGTCGGTCATCATCTATTTGAATGCTGTGCTGACGAATATCATAAATAATCTCGCCAGCAATGTGCGCAACAAGATCACCCTTGTTAAAGGATTTGTAGGAAATAACACCCATTCCTACACCATTATCTTTGTGGATAACTTTAAAATCGGATTCTTGGGGGAAAAACGGATCCGCGCCATAGTGCTCTGGATAAAGCATAGAATAAAGACCTCAAGCAAAAAAACGTTAAACAACAAAAAATTGAAAAACTGTCGTTGTACGAGTTTGGCTTGTGGTCTAACTGTGCAACAGACATGCGATTTATACAATAATAAATCGAAATCTGCAAACATTATTTTTAGTCGGTTTTCTGCTTATTTATCAGTGCGTTACAGAAGGTTATCTAGAGGTTTTTGTTGCTCAAAACAGCAAGATATATTTTTTTATTAATCATCATCTTCCAATAAATCATCCATTAATAAGAGAGGTTGAATTTCTGCGCCTTCCAACTCTATTGACCAGTCAAGACCTATTAGATGTTCGTCTTCATGTAAACCTGATAACCAGTCATCAATAAAGCTGTCAATATCAATTAATTCTGGTTTATATACAGACCATTCTCCCTGGCAATGAGACAACGCCAGGGTTTCAGAAGAAAAAAACAGGAAGACAAGGGATGATTCAAACTCCCCGGATTCACACACTGCACAACCATGTTCTCCGTGCAAAACCCAAACTTCTCCACTATCAAGCACATTATTTAAAAATTGTTGGTAACTTTGAAAAAAGTCGATGTTTTGAGTCATATGTGATCCTTAATCAACAATCCAATGTCTGAAAAACACTGAAATTGGGAAGCATGGCGCGCTCGGCAGGAGTCGAACCTGCTACCTGCCCCTTAGGAGGGGGCCGCTCTATCCAAGTGAGCTACGAGCGCACAGGTGCTGCATTCTAATCTATTTTGCCACAAACAAAAAGGCCATCATAAGATGGCCTGATAAATACTTATAAAAAATATTCTTCTACATCGGTGCCCATCTAAAACCAACACCAATATTGTTTTTTGAATAAGCAAAAATCGGATTGGTACTGTCATAGTCATCAGTCGTCAATTCGACATACATATAAACAGTTCTCTTACTCCATTTGGTAACCGGAAACTGATAATCAAGATCAAGGCTCCATCCATCTCTGGCTTTTGTCTCTTCATTTAATGTCACTTGATTAATATCTACTCGATTATCGTATTCATAATCCTTGTATTTAAAATCAGCCCTGAAAGTATGTTTTTTACCAAATTTATGTCTAACAGAAATGTCGAAATTCAAAGAGCTTGAATCATAATAGCCTAACTCATTATCTGATCTGTTGGTTTGACCAATAGTAGTCTTCCATCTTGTTTTACCAACTTTACTCAGGAAACCAAATTCAAAATCAACATAATCGTACTCAAGATTAGTATTGGCAATAAAAGCACCTGTTAAATCTTTGGCTTCACGATTATCGTATTCACGCATTCTATAGTGAATTGCTGTTAAAAATTTAACCTGATCACTTGTAGGATATTCCATATCAAGCCCTATTTCATGCTGACTGTAATCCAGATTAGTTAATCCTAGTGCAGAAAAATCTTCGTAACTTTTACTACGAAATTGGTATGACAAATCGTATATTAAATTTGATTTTGCCACATAAGTAGCCTCAGCATTGAAATCCAGTGTATCAGAATCAAACCTGTCACCAATCAATTGACCACCTGATGATGCTTCCTGACCAGTTGAATTACTGACAAAAGTTTTATCACGAATTTTATAGTCCAGAGAAACATCATATTTATAGGGCGTACCTTTTAGTTTAAAATCTGATTCATAACCAACAGATAAATCAATCGTGGTAACATCAGCAGTGCTGTCTGAATAACTTTCAGAGTCAAGTTCAGCCTTAAAATAAATTTCTTTGTTGTTTGCTGAATAGGCTACATTGGTAGCCACATAACTTTCAGATTTTGGTGATAACGTATCCGCTAGTTTATGAGGGTTACTATCATTGCCATAACGCATGTCAATATCAACATCCTTGTCTGCCAAAGCACTTGTACTGACCAAAGTACCTACACACAAAGCTGCTAGTATTTTATCCAGGTGAAACCTCTTGTTTTCTATTGCTTTCATAATTTATTACCTTTTGTTTATTTCCATCTAAATATTATTGCTGTTCTAGATATCGCTTGTTTAATTCCATCACATGTTTATCATCTCCAGCGAGACGATTAAGCAATTTTATCTGGTCAGAGCAGTTATTCCTCTGACCTGTGTCACAAAAATACCTTGTGTAAAGAATTCTTGCCGGAATATGCCCTGATTGAAGCTGCAAAAACTCTTCAAGAAGTTCTTTTACTAACATTTGTTCCTTATTTTGATCAAACTTTAAAGCTGCATAACGATACAAGGTGTCAGAATATTCCCTATCAATATCGAGAATCTTTTCATAATTAGTCATTGCCTGTTTATTATCGCCAGACTGTTCACGATAATCAGCCAAAACGTAAATTGCCGCAGTAAATTGAGGATCAGAATTAACAATAGCTTCCAATGTTTTAAATGCTTGATCTTTCCGTGAAGATTTCCACTCAATTTTGGCTTTAAGCAAATGATACTTTCGATTGTTTGGCGTTAATGTTAGAGATTCATCAATGGCAAATAATGCTAAGTCGGTTTTATTTCTTTTATAAGCTAATTCAGCAACTTGATAAGCTATCTGGTTAGCATTTGGCAAACGGGTCATTAACTCATTAAGTTTTGTTTCAGCCAAATCAAGCTGGTTTGATCTGACATAACCAATTGTCACGTAATATTGAGCCAGATTATAGTAGGGAGAATCGGCATCCATCTTTTTAAAATAGACAATGCCACTACGAGATTTTTTTAAACGAATATAGGAAAGGCCAATTTGATAGTATGAGAAGTTATTATCCCGATTTGCCTTGAGCAAGCTTTTGTGTGCGTTTAATGCGGAACGATAATCTTCGGCAATATAAAATTCAAAAGCCTTGATCATGGTTAAATACCTTTCTGTTTCTACATACTTTTTAAAAATCTCGACCTGTTTTTGTGCCAATAATGTTTGGCCATCTTCAATGTAACAACTTATCAATATTAAACGCGTTTTGATTGATTCCTTATCCATTGAAAGACTTTTCTTTAATAATGGAATAGCTTTTTTAAACTGCAGGTTTTCATATAAATAGGTTCCATATTCTGCTAATAAGCGATAGTTTGTAATATCCATATCGACTGCTTTTGTGTATTGCTCATTAATTACTTTATATTCGGAACCGTTATGTTTATGAGCTCTAGCCAGCTTTTTCCAGGTGAGCTTGTGAGATGGTCTGTATTCAATAGACTTTTGATAATATTCAATCGCTTGCTTATAGTTTTTATATGCATATTCTACATCACCTAAACCTGCATAGACTTTTGCCTTCTTGGTGCCAGTTGTATATCCAATCGCATTTGAATAAAGCTGTTTAACTTGTTCATACTTTTTGTTTTTGAGGAGTAACAATCCCAGATTAACTGTTGCCGTTTGATGCGCAGGTTCACTTTTTAATAGCAATTGATATCGGTCGATAGCAGATTGATATTGCTCAATTTCAGAAAGTGATTTGGCATATTCAAAGTTAAGTTCAAAAATAGCAATATCATCCTCTTGTAATTGAGAAAGCATGGATAAAACCAGATTAAACTGCTTGCTATCAAATGCACGTTTAATCAAATGAGCTAAAACTGCTTTTTGCTGATCCGAAGACAAACTTTTAATATGATTTTGAGTTAGTATATCTTTTGCTTCTATACTTTTATTAAATAACAGAGGTTCAATAAAATCGGCTGCCTGTAAAACCTCATCAGAATTATCTATTTTTCCATTTTCTGAATCGTGAGTTTCATCTTCAAGTCTGTCATCATCTTCCGCAATATAAACAACAATTGGTTGTTTCACCTGATTTGAAAGCTGATCTTGTATGATAAACACAGCTAAAGAGATTATTACTGAAAAGATTGTCAGTGGAATTGCATTAGTCACCTTGATACTACCTTTAACCGAGGCTGGAGATTTTAATGACCTATGGTTAAAACTATTGATAGTCACGATACAATCCCCTGTTATGAATATTTTGGATCTCTATTCCAGGCCTACCATTAACTTCCAAAACCACTGGTCCTCGAGACGCATCTATACAAATGTCAACGCC
Organism: Gammaproteobacteria bacterium; assembly: GCA_029880585.1. Lineage (GTDB taxonomy): Bacteria > Pseudomonadota > Gammaproteobacteria > Enterobacterales > Kangiellaceae > Aliikangiella. Next base: position 15,791 of record JAOUOC010000025.1, on the reverse strand, counting down.
AATATAGCCGAGATTTATGGCTGATTGACTGATTTTGGATAATGCTAAAACTTCTTTCCAAAAAGGAATTTCAACACCAATCAGATTTACCTGATTGTCTGGATGTGTTGAGACAGTAGTTTGTTTGATCCTGGCATTAATTGTGATACCGGTTTCAGCATCAACAGCAACGCCAACAGCCCCCTGATGAAGATTTGCCTTGCCGTCTGATTGCTTTGTAGGAAGTCGAAGCATGGCACTTACAACATTGCCGTTAGTTAAGATCACCCGAATATCACTTAAACCAAAAGGGGCTAGTTGTTGAAGCGTGTTATGTTGTTTGATCAGAGGTTCAAAATAAGCGGTATCACTGTCACCATTTTGTGAATAGTTACCCGACAATATCTCGGTACAATGACGTTTTATTTTGTCATAATTATATTTTTTTCCACCCGCTGAAATAAATGTATCATCCTTCTTGTCAACAATGATAAGTATCCCGTTACCTTGTGCGCCCTGATTGGGCTTTAAAGCAAATTCACTCACTGATAATAGAAAATTATCGAGCAAATGAAGTTCTGACAAGCTGGATATTGAAAGCAAAGTATCCGGGACTGCGCCACCTTTAGCCTTGATTTGTTCCTTACACGCCAATTTATCAGCAGCAAGTTTTAACAATCCTTTTTCATTTAACTCGTAAACAAAATCCCTGTTTCGCTTGTTAATACCAAGAACCGGATTAGATTTGTCAGTTAAAATTGATTTAAAACGTTTCAGCTCGGTGATCCTTAATCCTGTCCATTGACCAATATAAATTTGTGCCGCCAAAACGAGTAAATAAAACTCCGGATAGAAAGAGAAAACGCCTTCAAGCAGGAATGAATTTAAAATTAAATAACACAACCAGATCGAAAATAACGACCCCATTGAAACCAAAATCAAACTTTTCCAATTGTTTTCATCTGATAAATTATGAATTTTTTCAGCGATAAAACTGATGATAACCACTGGAAATAGTGACAGCATGCCAAACTCCACATTGCTTTTTGTGCCTATCATGCTTAATCCGATGATAAAAAATAATGTGTTAATCGTTATAATGGCAGCCAGCCTTGGTATTTTGAGCAACCTCAGCTTATCCAGCCAAACTTGCGAGATAAAACTGATAAGTAAAATTATTGCAAAAGCCGATACCCCTTTGAAAAATCCTGTAAAGGTACAAGCTGCACCAACAAGCATTGGCATAAAAATACCAAAGGTTTTAAAACCTACAACATTACGTAAAAATGTAATCACTAAAGTACATAACGGAAATAATAAAAACAGACCAACAGTTTTTGGTTCCAAACCCATTCGTTGTAGCATTTGAGATACATTGATCTGGGATTTGGAATCTGACAAAACGGTATCATTAATTTCTATTGGATACAGACTTGGCGCAACGAGTTTACGGTTAATGGTAAACAGGTAATCGAAATTTATATCTGCAGTAAACTTAAACAGAACCCTGTCATTTTTGTATAACATTAAATAATTGGCTGGCAATGTTGCAAAATGACCATTAGTTGGACCAAATGGGATCCAGTGACCATCTACATAAGCCTCAACCCATTGATGGGAGGTTTTTTTGCTGCCCTCATTTAAAATAATACCGCCAACCAATCGTGCAGGAATATTATTCAATCTGGCCAATGCCACAAACAAACGGCTTTTACCATTACAGCTTGCTTGCTGAAGTCTTAACGCGGTTAATGCGTCAGTCAAGCCTTTAAAAGGTGCACCTTTGATATCATTGTAGGTGTAATTATAAATTGCTTGTAAAACCGCTAAAGTCGAATCCTGTTTATCCGGTTTTATTACTGACCACAAGGATTTGATTTCAGGATGGTCTCTTTGAATAACTTCAGTCGGTACAAGATAGGGTTTTAACTCATCTTCATAGTTCAATGGTATCTTTATATGTTCACTGATTAAATATTTCACCTCTCTGGTCGCTAATAGCGCTTTGTACTGAACACTATTAATCTGCCCTGTTCCGCTCCACTGAGCTGTTCTGCCAAATTTGTCATCATTGACAAGATATGACAAACCATTGGTGATCACATTTTCATTTAAAAGTTGCTGACGCTCATTTTCTTGAGGAATAAATGTGGTTATATTGACCGATTCACCTGCCGAGTCAAAACTCATATTGAGCGATAACGAATAGACCGTTTGAGGTTGAAAATCAGAAACCTGTGTCTCAGATTTACTGTTGTGATAGAAAAAAATAGCTAAATAAGCCAAAACCAAAAAATAAGGTATTTTTTCCTTGATATCTTTTGTAAACATATTGCTTTTATCAAGCTCAAAGAGCTAATTATCTAAAAGAATATGCTATCACCTTTGGCTAGTTATTTATCATTTTTTTTTTGTAAAATTGATGTGCTTAACACTTCCCGGATTATTCAAACAACATTTACCGACATTTTATTTAAATTGGTGGTATTACCACTATCCGCTTTACGTTAACGTAAAGGTAATCTATAATTGCAAACTATGAATGATAAAAAGACAACTTTCACAATACGAGATCTGGCTCAGGAATTTGCATTGACGCCGAGATCAATACGTCATTATGAGGAAGTCAATTTACTGTCTCCTAAGCGTGAAGGATCAAAACGAATCTACAGCAAAAGTGACAGAGTTAGATTACAATTAATCATGCGTGGTAAGAGAATTGGACTCTCACTATCTGAAATTCATGAAATTATTACCATGTATGCCCTACCCAGTGGCGAAAAAAAGCAAACACAATTGCTTTTGAAAAAAATTGAAGAGCGTCGTTCGACCCTTCATCAGCAAATGAAAGATATAGCAGTCATGCTCGACGAGCTAAACCAGCTTGAACAGCGTTTAAAACCAGATTAGAGGTAACTATGTACACGAGTTTGAATTTTAATCTCGGAGAAACAGCGGATATGATCCGTGATTCGGTTAATGCTTTTGCTCAAAGCACCATTGCACCAAGAGCAGATGAAATTGATCGTGCAAATGAATTCCCCAACGAACTTTGGCCTCAATTTGGCGAGATGGGTTTACTTGGCATGACGGTTGAAGAAGCTTATGGTGGTACAGGGTTGGGCTATCTTGAACACGTGATTGCCATGGAAGAAATATCAAGAGCTTCGGCCAGTGTTGGTTTAAGCTATGGTGCTCATTCAAACCTTTGTGTCAATCAACTACGTAAAAACGGTAATGAAGATCAAAAGCAAAAATATCTTCCAAAGCTTTGTAGTGGCGAACACATTGGTGCATTGGCAATGAGCGAACCCAATGCCGGTTCAGATGTAGTCAGCATGAAACTTCGAGCAGATGACAAAGGTGATTCTTTTCTGCTAAACGGTAATAAAATGTGGATCACCAATGGACCGGACGCAGATGTTTTAATTGTCTACGCCAAAACTGATATCAGCGCGGGTTCAAAAGGTATATCTGCCTTTATCATAGAAAAAGGTTTTGAAGGTTTTTCTACTGCTCAAAAACTTGATAAGCTTGGTATGAGAGGCTCAAACACTTGCGAATTAATTTTTCAGGATTGTAAAGTACCTAAACAAAACCTGCTCGGAGAATTTAACAAGGGTGTGACGGTTTTAATGAGTGGACTGGATTATGAGCGCGTTGTTTTATCAGGTGGTTCATTGGGAATCATGCAGGCATGTCTGGATGTGGTCGTCCCCTATGTACATGAAAGAACACAATTTGGTCAGGAAATTGGGCAATTCCAGCTAGTTCAGGGAAAGTTGGCTGATATGTATACCACACTGAATGCTTGCAGAGCATATGTGTATGCGGTTGCTCAAGCCTGCGATAGAGGTGAAACGACTCGAAAAGATGCTGCCGGCGCCATCTTGTATGCTTCAGAAAAAGCAACCCAAATGGCGCTTGATGCCATTCAATTGTTGGGCGGCAATGGTTATATCAATGAATTTCCTACTGGCAGATTATTAAGAGATGCAAAGCTTTATGAAATTGGTGCCGGCACATCAGAAATCAGGCGCATGTTGATTGGAAGAGAATTGTTTAACGAATCAAAATAGCAGTTTATAGTTTGCAAATTGGTGTTTTATAACCCCGATTGGCAATTGATTTAAGAAATTGAAATGAATTTATAAAGGTGGAATGTTATGTCACAAGATAATACAAATAATCAGGATTCAATTGTAATCGTAGGTATGGCTCGTACTCCAATGGGTGGTTTTATGGGCGAACTATCCGGTTTAAAGACAACCGAACTGGGTTCCGCTGCCATCAAGGCCGCAGTAGAGCGTTCAGGTCTTAACGTAGAAGATATTGATGAAGTTATTATGGGCTGTGTATTACCTGCTGCATTGGGTCAGGCACCTGCCAGACAAGCATCGTTAGGTGCGGGTTTGCCGTTATCGACAGGTTGTACAACGATAAACAAGGTTTGCGGTTCAGGTATGAAAACTGTCATGCTAGCCAATGACTTGCTAAAAGCGGGTACCAATAACATCATGGTTGCTGGTGGTATGGAAAGTATGAGTAATGCGCCACATATGCTACCAAATGCCAGAGCCGGTTATCGTTTTGGCCATGTCAAAGCATTGGATCATATGGCATTTGATGGTCTGGAAGATGCTTATGAAGGTGGTGCAATGGGGAATTTTGCCGAACTTTGTGCTGATAAATATCAATTCACCAGAGAGCAACAGGACGAATTTGCTATCACTTCCCTAACCCGTGCTCAGGAAGCTATTAATTCAGGTGCTTTTAAAGAAGAAGTCGTTCCTGTTGTGGTAAAAAGTCGTAAAGGTGAAACAACCATTGAAAATGATGAGCAACCACTTAAGGCTCGACTGGATAAAATCCCTACCCTTCGCCCTGCTTTCAAAAAAGACGGAACAGTTACAGCGGCAAATGCCAGTTCAATTTCTGATGGTGCAGCAGCAGTTGTACTTATGAAACAATCAGAAGCAGAAAAGCGTGGACTTAAACCTATTGCGAAAATAATTTCTCACACTACTCACGCGAGAAAACCGGAAGAGTTTACCATTGCACCAGTCACGGCCATTAAAGACCTTCTTGAGAAAGTTCAATGGTCCACAGATGATGTTGACTTGTATGAAATCAACGAAGCCTTTGCAGTTGTTACACTGGCTGCAATCAAGGATTTAAATCTTGATCATGCAAAAGTTAACGTCCACGGTGGCGCATGTGCCTTAGGTCATCCTATTGGCGCGAGTGGAACGCGTATTATTGTCACTTTACTTGCAGCACTCAAAAAGTATGGTAAATCTAAAGGTGTTGCCTCTCTTTGTATTGGTGGTGGTGAAGCAACCGCAATTGCTGTCGAAATGTTGTAATAAATTCAATCAAAATATGATGAAAAGAGATTTACTATGCAATTAACTGAAGAACAAACCATGATTCAGGATGCTGCCAGACAATATGTCAGGGAAAAAATCATTCCTTATGCAGCAGAATGGGATAAAAATAAAACCTTTCCATCTGAAGCATTAAAAGGCTTGGGAGAATTGGGTTTCTACGGAATGTTGGTACCTGAAGCGTGGGATGGCTGTGATGTTGGTTATGTTTCAGCTGCATTAGTTCTGGAAGAAATTGCATTTGGTGATGCAGCCTGTTCCACAATAGTCAGCGTTACCAATTCTGTTGGTTGCATGCCTATCCTGAATTTTGGAACAGACCAGCAGAAAGAAAAATTCCTGAAACCACTGGCAAGTGGTCTACATTTGGCAGCTTTCTGTTTAACTGAACCTCATGCAGGAAGTGATGCGTCAGATCTTAGAACAAAGGCCGTCAAGCAAGGCGAGCAATATGTCATCAATGGCGTAAAACAATTTATCACTTCAGGTAAAAATGCCGACATTGCCATTGTGTTTGCCGTAACAGATCCAGCAGCAGGTAAAAAAGGCATTTCAGCTTTTATTGTACCTACTGATACACCAGGATATAAGGTTGCTAATATCGAAGATAAAATGGGACAACATGCTTCTGATACAGCACAGATTCTGCTAGAAGATTGTGCTATTCCTGCTGAAAACCTGTTAGGAAAAGAAGGTGAAGGGTACAAAATAGCCTTATCAGGTCTTGAAGGTGGACGAATTGGAATAGCATCACAATGTGTTGGTATTGCCAGAGCCGCTCTACATGCGGCTAAACAGTATGCTCAGGAACGCACAGCATTTGGTAAGGAAATATTCAAACATCAGGCAATCGCATTTAAATTGGCTGATATGGCAACACAGCTGGATGCCGCCAGATTATTGGTTTATCGTGCTGCCAGCCTAAAAGATGCAGGTAAACCCTGTTTAAAAGAAGCTTCGATGGCAAAACTGTTTGCCTCGGAAATGGCTGAAAAAGTATGTTCCGAAGCAATACAAATTTTTGGCGGATATGGTTATTTGACAGATTTCCCTGTTGAAAAATATTATCGTGATGTCAGGATCTGTCAAATTTATGAAGGCACCAGTGAAGTGCAAAAAATGGTGATCAGTCGTGCTGTAATTGATGAGCAGTAACAAATTGATGCATTAAACGGGTTAATTGGGTAAAAAATATGCCAGTCATAAAATCAAATATAAACTCACGAAGTCAGAGCTTTATCGAAAATAGCGAACTTATGCAAGGTCTGGTGGATGATCTGCGCGATAAAATGCAAATTATTGCTGAGGGTGGCGGAAAATCAAATCAGGAAAAGCATTTGTCTCGTGGTAAATTATTACCAAGAGATCGCGTCAGGCAACTTCTTGATGTTGGCTCCCCTTTTCTCGAGTTTTCTCAATTTGCAGCCTATGGCAGTTATGACAATAAAGTTCCATCTGCTGGTATTATTACGGGAATCGGCCGTGTTAATGGACAAGAGTGTGTCATTGTAGCCAATGATGCAACCGTTAAAGGCGGCACCTATTTTCCTGAGACCATCAAAAAACATTTAAGAGCTCAGGAAATCGCAGAGCAAAATCATTTACCTTGTATCTACCTGGTTGATTCAGGTGGTGCCAATTTACCTCAACAGGATCAGGTTTTTCCTGATCGCGACCATTTTGGAAGAATATTTTTCAATCAGGCAAATATGTCTGCCAAAGGTATTGCTCAAATTGCAGTTGTTATGGGGAGCTGTACCGCAGGCGGCGCTTATGTACCAGCAATGGCAGATGAAAGCATCATAGTTAAAGAGCAAGGCACAATTTTCCTTGGTGGCCCGCCTTTAGTTAAAGCTGCAACAGGCGAAGTGGTGACAGCTGAAGATTTGGGTGGTGCTGATGTCCATTGTAAAATCTCAGGTGTGACTGATCATTATGCCGTCAACGATCAACATGCGCTTTCGCTAGCCAGAAATGTGATTTCACACCTCAATCGTCCCAAACAGATTGCCTTGCAAATCAAACAACCTGTTGAACCTCTTTATCCGAAAGAAGAAATCTACGGCGTTATACCTGCTGACAAGCGTAAACCATTCGATATTCGAGAAATTATTGCCCGTGTTGTTGATGCCAGTGAATTTGATGAATTTAAACCCTTGTATGGCACAACCCTGGTTTGTGGTTTTGCTCATATTAACGGCTATCCTGTTGGCATTATTGCTAACAATGGTATTTTGTTTTCAGAATCTGCATTAAAAGGTGCACACTTTATAGAACTTTGTTGCCAGAGAAATATTCCTCTCGTATTTTTGCAAAACATTACCGGCTTTATGGTCGGCAAAAAGTATGAAAATGATGGTATTGCCAAAAATGGTGCCAAAATGGTCACAGCAGTAGCCTGTGCCAAAGTACCAAAATTCACAGTTATTGTGGGTGGCAGTTTCGGTGCAGGTAACTATGGTATGTGTGGTAGAGCGTATAGCCCTCGCTTTTTGTGGATGTGGCCGAATGCTCGCATATCAGTCATGGGTGGCGAACAGGCGGCAAATGTATTAGCCCAAATTAAAAAGGATAACTTCCAAAAACAAGGTGTTGAATGGTCAGCTGAAGAAGAAAGTCAATTCAAACAACCTATTGAAGCTATGTATGAAAAACAAGGGCATCCTTACTACGCGAGTTCACGATTATGGGATGATGGAATTATTGATCCTGCTGACACACGCAAAGTATTGGCATTAGGGCTTTCAGCCTGTTTGAATGCACCCGTTGAAGAGACTAAATTTGGTGTTTTCAGGATGTGATTAAAGGAGCGAGATTCTGGGAGCTAGGAGCTAGGAGCTAGGATTTAAAGTTGCGAGTTACGAGTTGCGGGTTTCGAGAAAAAACAACTCCCTCGTCATTCTGGCGCAGGCCAGAATCCATTTAGAGTAAAATGGTCTTTGCGATCGAACAAGGTGAATTGCGAAGCAAGAGAAGGCAGCCTGGGCTGGCACGGCAATCTCCAAAAGGCGATTACCAGTTTAAAGTAAGGTTTTATATCAATTAAAGTCAGGAAAACTATGACAACATCATTCACCGTTGATACCAACAAACAAGGCATCGCAACGATTACCCTTTCCCGTCCGGAAAGACATAATGCCTTTGATGATGAAATGATTCTTGAATTAACTCAAGCGATCAAAAAATTGGATAATGACTCCAGTGTTAACTTTATTGTGCTGGCAGCTGCAGGTAAAAGTTTTTCAGCTGGTGCTGATTTGAACTGGATGAAAAAAATGGCCAGTTACGATTGGCATGATAATTATTATGACTCCATGCAGTTAGCAAACCTGATGAAAACCCTTCATCATTGTCAAAAGATCACGATAGCTTTGGTTCAGGGTGCTGCATTCGGAGGTGGCGTGGGCCTGGTTGCCTGCTGTGATATAGCACTGGCAACGCAATCAGCCAAATTCTGTTTATCAGAGGTCAAATTAGGTTTAATCCCTGCTGTTATTAGTCCTTATGTTTTGAAGGCCATAGGAGAGCGTAATTCAAGATATTATTTTGCAACAGCTGAGGTGTTTGATGCCAACAAAGCAGAACAAATGAATTTAATCCATAAAGTGTTTGCAGATGATAGTTTTACAGATGACGCAAAAACCTTCATTGGTAAAATGCTCACCAATTCACCAAAAGCAGTTATGGCAACTAAAGAATTAATTAAACTGGTTAACAGACAACCGATCAACGAAAAACTTATGGAGCAAACAGCCAAGCGCATTGCAGATATTCGCGCATCCGATGAAGGTAAGGAAGGCGTTTCTGCATTCCTTGAAAAAAGAAAACCAGACTGGATCAACAAAGACTAGATGGACAAGCAAATGATAAAACGATTATTAATAGCAAACCGTGGTGAAATTGCCTGTCGTGTGATAAAAACCGCCCAAAAAATGGGAATTCACACCATTGCAGTCTACTCCATTGCAGACAGGGATGCACAACATGTAAAACTGGCAGACGAAGCCTGGCTAATTGGTGATGCACCAGCAAAAGAAAGTTATCTGAATATTGATAAAATAATTGACGTAGCAGTTCAATCATCTGCCAATGCTATTCATCCCGGTTATGGATTTTTGTCAGAAAATGCCGATTTTGCCAAGGCATGCTATGACAATAACATTATTTTCGTTGGACCGCCTGTAAGAGCAATAGAATTAATGGGCTCTAAAAGTCAGGCCAAAAACATTATGCAAGAAGCTGATGTGCCTCTTGTGGCTGGTTATCATGGCGAAGATCAAAGTGAAGACAGATTAAAAGCCGAAGCCGATAAAATTGGTTATCCGGTTTTAATTAAAGCTACTGCTGGCGGTGGTGGCAAGGGTATGCGCATTGTTGAGACAGCAAAAGATTTCTTATCTTCGCTGCAATCCTGTCAACGAGAAGCAAAATCGTCTTTTGGAGATGATAAGGTGCTGGTTGAAAAATACCTGACCAAACCACGCCATATTGAAATTCAGGTGTTTGCCGATAGCCACGACAATCAGGTTTTTCTTTTTGAGAGAGATTGTAGCGTTCAGCGCCGTCATCAAAAAATCATTGAAGAAGCCCCTGCCCCCAAGCTGGACGAACAAACCAGAAAATCAATGGGACAAGTTGCCATTAATGCAGCAAAGGCCATTGGCTATCAAGGTGCCGGAACGGTCGAGTTTTTATATGATGAAGATGGTTCATTTTATTTTATGGAAATGAATACACGTCTTCAGGTTGAACATCCTGTTACTGAAATGATCACTGGTCAGGATCTGGTTGAATGGCAAATCATAGTGGCTAATGGGCTGCCTTTACCATTAAAACAGGAGCAAATAACACTCAATGGCCATGCTTTTGAGGTCAGGATTTACGCTGAAGATCCTAACAATTCTTTTTTGCCAGCAACTGGTCAAATTGAATATTACCAGACACCTGAAACCAGTGAACATGTTCGAGTTGATTCCGGTATTGTCAGCGGCGATAAAATCAGTGTCTATTATGATCCGATGATAGCCAAGCTGATAGTTTGGGATAATGACAGGCAAAAAGCATTAGGTCGTCTAAAACAAGCTCTGACCAAATTCAATATTGCCGGAATTCCAACCAATATTGCGTTCCTCTATCAATTGGCTGATCATCAAGCCTTTATAAATGAAGAGGTTGAAACTCACTTTCTGGATAAATATCTGGATGATCTTATTGACGATGATGATTCTCCCGATACGGATATTCTGGCTGCTGCCACCTTGTATATCATGCAAGAACGAAAGCACAATACAAATTCAGATTCTCAGGATATTTATTCTCCGTGGAATGATTCCACAGGTTGGCGTTTAAATGAAGATAACTATCATCTTCTTGAATTACACGAAACTCAAAATATTCATAAAGTCGTTGCCCATTATAGAGATGATGGTTACCTCCTTGAGATTGATGGTAAAGAAATTTATGTACAAGGTGTCGTCAACAGCCACCAAATTAATTTAAGTCTTGATGGTCACCAAACGACCTTAGCCTTTCATGCCAGTGATAATAAAATTGTTATCTTCAAGGATGCTATAAGCCGTGAATTTACCATTATCAACCAGGAAGGCAACGCAATTGATGATGCAGAACAAGCTAATCTTACAGCACCAATGCCCGGCTCTGTTGTTTCAGTGATGGTTAAAGCTGGCGATCAGGTTTCACAGGGGCAAACCCTGATTGTTATTGAAGCTATGAAAATGGAGCATGCCATCAAGGCACACAAGGACCTGACCATTGAAGAGGTTTTATATCAGGTCAGCGATCTGGTTGATGAAGGCGCTGAATTGATTAAAGTGAGCGAATCGTAAAATGATGCCTGATAAAGCAAATATTGTTGAAGTTGGCTTACGTGATGGTTTGCAAAACGAAACTGTCTCCGTGCCAACGGAAATTAAATTGCAATTAATTGAGATGTTGATTGATAGCGGTTTGACGACTATCGAAGCTACCAGCTTTGTTTCACCAAAGTGGGTGCCTCAAATGGCTGATCATAATGAAGTGATGGCTGCCCTTCCCCAAACAGATAAGGTTAACTTTCCTGTTCTTACACCAAATATTAAAGGTTTTGAAAATGCTGTTGCTGCCGGAGCAAAAGAAGTTGCTGTCTTTGCTGCAGCCTCTGAGTCTTTTTCCCAAAAGAATATTAATTGTAGTATTGAGGAAAGCTTTCAAAGATTTGAGCCGATTATACAAGCTGCCAAACAAAACAATATAAAAGTCAGAGGATATATATCCTGTGTTTTAGGTTGTCCCTATGAAGGCGATATTGAAGTAACTAAAGTTAAGGCCGTTGCTGATCATCTATATCAGGCTGGTTGTTATCAAATTTCATTAGGCGATACTATTGGTGTTGGTACGCCAGAGAAGGCAAAAAGTCTCATAGAAGTTGTTGCTAAAGATATTCCTGTCGAAAACATAGCTGTTCATTTTCATGATACCTATGGACAGGCTTTGGCTAATATTTATGCTTGCATGCAACTGGGTGTCAATAATATTGATTCTTCGATAGGTGGTCTGGGTGGATGTCCTTATGCAAAAGGCGCTTCAGGTAATGTGGCCACCGAAGATGTTGTTTATATGCTTCATGGTATGGGAATTGATAGCGGAATAGATTTAGATAAATTGGTAAATGCCAGTCATTATATTTCTCAATTTCTTAACAGAGAAAATAATTCTAAAGTATCCAGAGCTATATTAGCCAAACAGAAGAAATGATTATTTAAACAGTATAAAATAGTCAAAAATTAGACTTTTAAACAGGAGTAAAAACATGGCCGGATTTAATAAGGTCGTTACAAATTATGCAGATGCCATGAATGGTCTGGAAGATGGCATGACCGTTATTTCAGGTGGTTTTGGACTGTGTGGTATCCCTGAGGGTTTGATTGCCCAAATTAAAGAAATGGGCGTTAAAGATTTAACCTTTGTCTCGAACAATTGTGGTGTTGATGATTTTGGTCTGGGTGTGTTGCTTGAAAACAAACAAATTAAGAAAATGATTTCCTCTTATGTAGGTGAAAACGCATTATTTGAAAAGCAATTTTTATCTGGTGAGTTAGAAGTCGAACTTACGCCACAAGGTACATTGGCTGAAAAAATGCGCGCTGGTGGTGCAGGCATTCCAGCCTTTTACACAGCAACCGGTTACGGCACACCAGTAGCTGAAGGCAAGGAAACTCGGGAATTTAATGGCAGACATTATGTACTTGAAGAAGCCATCACAGCTGATTTTGCCATTATCAGAGCCTGGAAAGCGGATAAAATGGGCAACCTGATTTATCGTGATACTGCAATGAACTTTAACCCGATGGCTGCTACCGCTGGCAAGATTACTGTTGCCGAAGTTGAAGAAATTGTGGAAGTTGGCGAACTTGAACCAACCCATATACATACACCCGGTATCTATGTTAATCGCGTAATTAAAGGCAACTTTGAAAAACGCATTGAAAAACTGACGCTTTCCCGATAGCTGGATGAAAAGAGGATTTAAAAATGGCTTTAACGCGTGAACAAATAGCAATGAGAGTTGCACAAGAGCTACAAGATGGTTTTTATGTGAATCTTGGTATTGGTATCCCTACTTTGGCAGCTAACTATGTGTCAACAGATATTGAAGTAATGCTGCAATCTGAAAACGGCTTGCTTGGAATGGGGCCTTATCCTACTGAAGATCAGGTTGATCCTGATATGATCAACGCAGGTAAAGAGACAGTCACTGCAGTAAAGGGCGCTTCAATCTTTTCATCTGCTGAAAGCTTTGCCATGATCCGTGGTGGACACGTTGATTTAACAGTTCTGGGCGCATTTGAAGTGGATCAAAATGGTAATATCGCTTCCTACATGATCCCCGGAAAACTTGTTAAGGGAATGGGTGGCGCAATGGATCTGGTTGCTGGTGCACCGAATATTATTGTGACAATGACTCATGCCGACAAACATGGTAATTCAAAACTACTGGAATCCTGTACGCTACCATTAACCGGAGTCAATTGTATTAAAAAAGTCATTACAGATTTAGCTGTACTTGATATCAGGGATGGCGCATTTCATTTGCTGGAAACTGCACCCGGAATAAGCGTTGAAGAAGTTCAGGCAAAAACAAAAGGTAAATTGATTGTTTCTGATTCAGTCAGGGAAATGCAATTTAACTAATCATCCACTAGATTGGCCAATCATAATACAAGTATAATTCTGACAAAGGATTTTCTGCTACAATGCTTGTATTATGATACCTTATCTAAACAAAAATACTGCATTTCCGGACATTCACACTGCGTTGAATGAACCTAATGGTTTGCTGGCTGCTGGTGGTGATTTATCGACATCACGCCTGATGAATGCCTACCAACAAGGTATATTTCCCTGGTTTAGCCCTGATGAGCCTATCTTGTGGTGGTCACCTAATCCCAGAACAGTATTTATTTTGTCAGGCTATAAAACGCCCAAAAGTGTTAAACAAACACTACGTAAATTGCCTCTAAAAATCACCATTAATACTGATTTTGATCAAGTCATTCATTCCTGTGCTACGCCAAGATATATCAATGATGGAACATGGATAACAAAGGACATGATAAAAGCCTACAGCAAATTACATCAAAAAGGATATGCTCATTCGGTTGAAGTCTGGCTGGAAGATGAACTGGTTGGCGGTATCTATGGCGTTGCACTTGATACAATTTTTTGTGCAGAATCTATGTTTAGCCGTATATCAAATGGTTCAAAAATCGCATTAACCTGTCTTGTTTATTATCTAAAAAAACATCAATTCAAACTTATTGATTGTCAGGTACTTAATCCTCATCTAAAAATGCTGGGGGCGGTTCAAATACCCAGAAAACAATACATCAAGCAAATTAACGAAAAAAACATGCAAGAAGATGAAAAGATGTGGACTCCTGAACAACTGGACTGGCAAAGTCTGATTTTATAGGTGCGAGGAGACGGTCATGTCAACAAATATCAAACCACCAAAACTGGAATTTTTTATCACTCCACCCCATGCTTGCCCCTATTTGGCTCGTGATGATGCTCAAACTATTTTTCTTTCGCCAGAAATTTATCCCGATAAAAAACTTTATTCTAATCTAATAAACAAAGGGTTTAGGCGTAGCGGTGAGCACATTTATCAACCCCACTGCAAGAACTGTAATCAATGTTTATCCATTAGAATTCCGGTAGATGAATTTAAATTTTCACGCTCACAAAAACGTTGTTTGAAAAGAAAATCTCAATTCACAGTTCAAACAGTTCCGGCAAAATTTACCCAACAGTATTACCATTTGTTTGATAAATATATCAGTCTGCGGCACAGAGATGGTGAAATGTACCCAACCAGCACCAGACAATTTAAAGAATTTCTTTTGTCAGACTGGCTCGAAATACAATTTATGGATTTTACCGATATTAAAACAGGTAAACTTGTTGCGACGGCTGTTTTTGATCAGGTAGATGATGGTTTGTCAGCATTTTATACCTTCTTTGATCCCGAATATGAAAAATTTAGCCTTGGCAAGATGGCAATTTTGAGTTTGATAGAATTGACCAAAAGTCTTGGTCTACCCTATCTCTATCTTGGCTATTGGGTAAAAGATAGTGCCAAAATGACTTATAAGGGCGAGTACAGGCCGATGCAGTGTTATATTTTGGACAAGTGGATCAAGCTATTATAGTTATTTCACTTATTTAAAATTTATTGGTAGGATTTGCAATTCGTCTTTCATTCAATTTAAATAATGCAGGAACATTTCATGCTCTCAAATAAACAGAAAAAATCAAATAGCCGTCATGAAAAAAAATCTTTCTTATCTGTTTTTGTATTTTTGTTTCTCTTCTCTCATCAGGTTTATTGCAAAGATGATCCCAGAGCTCGCGATTTAGGAATTTCTCCCGGGATATATCCGACAGGAACATGGAATGCTATAACTGATGTTAAAGGCGTTAAAGTTGGTCAGGTAACCTTGATTAATTCGAAAAAAAGTCAGCAAACAGGTGTAACAGCTATTCTTCCTCATGGTGGAAATATTTATCAAGACAAGGTGCCTGCAGGTTATTATCAGGCTAATGGTTTTGGCAAATTGATGGGGACGACTCAAATTATCGAACTGGGTGAAATTGAAACCCCTATTCTGTTAACTAACACCTTAAATGTGTCCGATGCGGCAATCGGAACTATCGAATGGACGTTAGCCTACAAGGGTAATGAAGAAGTTCGCTCTGTAAATGCTGTGGTTGGTGAAACCAATGATGGGCGCCTGAATGATATCCGTAAACGATTTGTAACGCCCAAACACGCTAAAAAAGCGATAGAAACAGCGAAATCTGGCAAGGTTGAAGAAGGTAATGTCGGTGCAGGAACAGGTACAGTCGCCTTTGGATTTAAAGGTG
>JAOUOC010000136.1 GCA_029880585.1 Gammaproteobacteria bacterium | reverse complement strand
TTTGACTACTCGAAAGAGCTTTATGGCGAACCCAAAACCCCGTTAATTGATAAAAAATCCACACCGTTAAAACTGGCGGACCAATTCAATAAGATTCTTGAAAGTGTCTCTCATGTAGATTTGGGCGCACCACCGGAAGCCTGTATATTGGCCGAAACAGTGGCATTTGAAATGGAGAAAGCGGTTAAGGATATGTTTGCTGACAAAGCGCCTCCAGTGTTTGTGGTTGATGAACTGTCCGCCAACGCCCTTGCGGGTGCAACCAGAATCAGGATCAGGCGCGGCGCCTGTTTTTCCGACCGGGACGTTGAACAGTTAATACAACATGAAGCATTTATTCATGTGGCAACTGCTTTAAATGGACTGGATCAACCTATATTGAAAATGCTCTCGGTCAGCACCCCGGATAATACAAAAACGCAGGAGGGTTTGGCGGTTTTTGCAGAATTGATTACCGGCTGTATTGATCTGGACAGAATGAGAAGGCTTGCTGATCGCGTTGTAGCGATACAAATGGCCATTGATGGCGCTGATTTTATAGAAGTTTTTCGTTATTTTTGTGAGCGTGTTGGCAGTGAAGAGCAAGCCTTTGAAAATGCACGCAGAGTATTTAGAGGCGGCATGGTTGAAGGTGGTGCCCCATTTACCAAGGATGTGGTTTATCTGGATGGTTTATTACGTGTTCACAATTTCTTGCGCGCATTGGTTTCAGTAGGAAGACCGGATTGTTTACGTTTGTTATTTTGTGGCAAACTCGATCTGGATGATATTCCTATATTAGGCTGGATGGTCAATACAGGAATGTGCAAACCCGCCACCTACTTACCACCCTGGGCAAGTGATTTACGTTTTCTATTGAGCTATCTGGCTTACTCTTCCTTTTTAAATACCATTTCTTTTGCCGATGAAAAAGAGCACTATGCGACCTTACTGAAAGATGTACCCAAGATCAGCTAAACATTACATTAACAATGTATATTGTTTGCGGCTCATCATTATTTGGCTTTCCATTTAAAATCTTTTAAAGTGTGTATTAAAATTTTTACAAGAGCATATTCTAATGTCATCAATTGAGCATTTAAGAAAACAGCAAGTTGCGGATAAAACAATCATCATCCGAAAAGCAGCTGTTGAGGATTTACCCGCTTTGCTTGATTTTGAACAAGGTATTATTGCTGCAGAAAGACCTTTTGATAAAAATCTGAAGCCTGAAAAAATAAGCTATTACGATTTAAATGATTATATCACCCGTGATGATGTGGAAGTGTTGGTAGCGGTTGATGGAGATAAGGTAATTGCTTCCGGTTACGCCAAAATAAGGCCATCTAAAGATTTTATGCAGGAAGAGCAACATAGTTATCTCGGTTTTATGTATGTGTTGCCAGAATATAGAGGTTATGGCATTAACCAGATGATTGTTGAAGAATTAATTATGTGGAGTCAACAACAAAGACTCTCTGTTATTTATCTTGAGGTTTATCATGGCAATCAACCTGCTCTCAACGCCTATCAGAAAGCAGGCTTTCAGCCCTTTATTACAGAAATGAGATTGAATCTGGACGATTAAATGATTTGGGCTATCTGATTGCCTGGCTAAAACTTTTAATCAACTTTTGCCATTGCTCATCTTGCAGTTTAAGCGCATTTTCACCAACGGTAATTTCAAAGCGACTGGTAGATAAGGTACAGGTTCGCGGTAATGGTAACAAAGTCACTCGCTGATGTTTCGACCATTCCAGCACCTTTGGCATAAGTTCCTCATCCTGTTGATTAATAACCAGATGAAACAGATTGCATGGCGGGTTGACCGGTATCAGTTTGATATTGTCACATTGTTCAAAATAACGGGCGATTGTTTGCGCTTTTTTGACGTAATCCTGCATTTTAGGAAGATGCTTTTTTATACCCACTTTTGCGGCCAAAATTTCAGGAAACATGGTAATTAAATTGCCTCCTGTTCTTCTTAACCAGATTCTGGCTTTCTCAATAAAGGATTCATTACCCAACAGCATAGCTCCGGAAATACCATCCAAATCCTTATAAAAACTCACATACACAGAATCAAACAGACTGGCGATTTTTTTTAGCGATTTTTGATAGTATGACTCACAGCTCCAAAGACGAGCACCATCCAGATGGAATGCTACCCCTTTTTCTTTAGCCCATTTACTTTGTGCTTCAAGTTCATCCCAGCCGGGTAGCTGCCCACCAATTTCACGCATGGGCAATTCAACTAATAAGGCCGAAATTTCTGTAGACAGGTTTTGCAGATCAGATAATTTAATTACCTGATCATGCTGTCCAACCAACACACCTTTTAAACGATATAATTCCCGATAGGCATGCTGCTCATGTAATTCAAGATGACTGGTAGGATGAAAAGCGATATTGGTGTTCTGTTTTTCCTCTGACCAGATTTTCAGAGCCATAACCTGCGCCATAGTTCCGCTAGGCAAAAACAAACCAGCATCATGACCTAACAATTGGGCAATTTCTTTCTCAAATTCATTTACCAGTTCACCTTGGCCATAAACTTCAGCCTGCTGATTAGAATCGGCTTCATCTAACAAATCCCCAAGTCTCGCTCTTGTACTGCGTACAGGATGACGGATCAAACTGTATTGGTTTTCTGATAATATGCTCTGGTAATCAACTTTAAAAGTCTCAGTTAACATCTTTTAACCTGTCTCACTTATGCAACAATAATTCGAATAACGATAAAACCGGCTTTATTCTAACAGAAGTTCAAAATACTCTGTAGCTGGTTTCTCTGTCTATATAAAAAGACTTGTTTAAAACAAAATCATATTTTATAGCGCTGGCAAAACATCCCATAAAATGATAATTTAGTCTGAATAAAAAATACCGTTTTAAACAAACAAGACAGTTTAGGGTAATTAAAAAGTTTACGGGGGCAATATGAGCTACACGCTACCACTTCAGCAATTTGAATTGATGGTAAAGAAAATTCCAAACACGAACTATCTGCATCAGCCAGTTAATAGGGAACTTCAAATTTCAACCTGGTCTGAAGTTGATCGAATGGCTCGTTCGGTAGCTAATTCATTATTAAAAATGGGATTAAAACCAGGTGACCGTGTCGGTATTCTTTCAAAAAACTGCGCCCAATGGTTTATTACTGATATTGCTGTGATTATGGCTGGCATGATTTCCATCCCAATTTACCCTACCGCCAACAAGGAAACCATTTCCTATATCGTTGAAGATAGTGAGTGCAAAGTGATCTTTGTTGGTCCAATGGACGATTTGACAGAAGCAGAAGCCGGACTTCCCAAGGATTTGCCCAGAATTGCTTTTCCCTACAATACAGTTAAAGCAGATCTTAACTGGGCGTCTTTTATTGCTGAAGAACCATTAGAAACTTATTCATATCCTGATGCCGAAGATATCATGACCATCGCATACACTTCCGGAAGTAGTGGCAAGCCAAAGGGTGTGGTTTTAACTTTTGCTAACTTTGCTGCGTCAGCAACAGAAGCTGCAAACACAGCAGATCTGGGACACGATGATAGCATGCTTTCATATTTACCTCTTGCCCACATTACTGAACGTGGTGTTGTGCAATGGCCATCTATCTATTCCGGAAGCAAAATTTATTTTGTTGAGAAACTGGAGACATTTATCGAAGATCTCAAAGTGGCTCAACCGGCTCTGTTTATTTCAGTTCCCAGACTCTGGAAAAAGTTTCAGGGACAAATATTATTAAAAGTACCCGATGAAAAACTGCAAAAATTATTGAAAATACCTTTTATAGGTAGTCTTGTTGCAAAAAAAATTCGTAAAGGTTTGGGGCTTAATAAAACAAAAGTATTTGGTTCTGGTAGTGCGCCCATTTCACCAGATGTTTTGAGATGGTATGAAAGATTGGGAATGCCGATTTCCGAAGGCTGGGGTATGTCAGAAACAACAGGATTATCATGCTCAAACATTCCTTTTGTATCATCTGCTGTTGGCACTATTGGCCATCCTTTACCTTGTGTAGAAATGAAACTTGGTGATGGTAACGAAATCCTGATACGTGGTCAGGCAGTATTTAAAGAATATTACAAAATGCAAGATGTCACTAACGAAAGCTTTAGTGATGGCTGGTTCCATACTGGTGATGTTGGCGCATTAACTTCAGATGGCGAATTTAAAATTATTGGCAGAATTAAAGAACAATTTAAAACCAGTAAGGGTAAATTTGTTGTGCCTGTCCCGATTGAAAGTATGCTGGGTAAAAATGTTTATATCGAACAGATGTGTGTAGTCGGGATAGGACGAAAGCAACCAATTGCTCTGGTTATTTTAAATGATCAATCAAAAAATCTGACACCCGAAATACAAAAATCTCTTGAAAATACCTTAAAGGAAGTCAATGACAATCTTGAAAGTCATCAAAGACTGGATCATATTGTTGTACTCAAGGATGCATGGACACCAAACGATTATTTGACTCCCACACTCAAATTAAAGAGACCGGAAATTGAAGCAGCATTCAAGGAGTACATTGATGGTGATTTTGATGATTTGATTATCTGGCAGAATTAATTTCATCAAGACTGAATCAGTTATAACAGTTGATTCGAATCAAATTATTACGTGAATGTAAGGCGATATTGTCCTTAATAGACAATATCTATTTATGCTATATTTTTTCAGAAATCTGCTATTTAGTCTAAACTTTGAATATTAAAATTCATTTATTTCCATAAATTGTGGAACCTTAAATATTAAAAAAATGTCAATGCAGGCTCAAAAATCGATAAAACTGATAATTACCGCCTTAATATATTTCGCTTGGGTAGTGATATTTGCAGTCTATAACTATCAAGAACGCAAATCAGAGTTATATGACACCGTGGACCACCGTCTTGAATTGGCTGCCCGAAATTTTGACAACATTCTACCCAAAAACTTTCACCATAAAGATTTGGATGAAAACAGCATGTCTAAAGAGGAAGATTTGGCATGGGTTAAAGTTTTCAACAAATTTTCCTCAATGAATGATATCTATTATGTGTATTCCATGATATTGAAAGATGGCAAAATAAGATTTATTGCCTCAGATGCCAAAGAGGAAGATATTATTGAGAATAGTGGTGGTTTCTATTACTTCCACTACGACGATGCGGCTGACCATGTATACCACGCCTTCAATAATAAAAAACCTACTTTTCACAACTTAAATGATCAGTGGGGAAATTTTCGAACGGTTCTGGTTCCATTCACGGCAGAGGATGGGACAGTATATGTCATTGGTGCTGACATCACTATTGATTATATTGCAGTACATCTTCAGGAAGAGCTAGTCAAAACACTGTTTATTTCTGCCTGTTTTCTGATAGCATTTATGCCTTTTTTCTTCGTCTACACATCCAAAATCAAACAGTCCGAAATGCTTGAATCCCAGATCATCATCGCTGAACAAGCCAACGAAAACAAATCCAAATTTTTGACAACTGTCAGTCATGAACTAAGAACCCCTATGAATGCAATTATGGGATTCGGTCATCTTTTAGAAATTGACGATTCCCTTACCGATGAACAAAAGGATTCTGTTGAACAAATAACCTTTGCTGGTAATCAAATGATTGACTTAATTGATGATATTCTTGATTTATCTGCAATTGAAATGAAAAAATTGAACTGTAATATTGCTGACGTTGAACTGAATAAAATTGTTAGTGAAGCGCTAAAATTTGTTAAGCCTCTTGCCTGCCAGAATAAAATTGAAATTATCAATGAGATAGCAGAAAAATCAAATCACATTGTGCATGTCGATCATGATCGTTTAAGACAAGTAATTATTAACCTTCTGTCTAATGCTATAAAATATAACAGTGAAAATGGTAAGGTCACATTAACTTGTGAAGAAATCAACATTAACTACCTGTGCATTGATATTATCGATACAGGTCAAGGAATTTCAAAAAAGGAGATGAAATCCCTTTTTAAACCTTTTACCAGAATTGGGAAGTATAGAGGTATCGATGGTCTGGGTGTGGGTCTTGTCATCAGTAAAAACCTGATTGAACTAATGGGTGGTGAAATTGGTGTTGAAAGCATTCAAAATGTAGGCAGTCGATTCTATTTTAAAATTCCTCTGGCTAAGTATTCTTAAGAGCAGCTGATTTCATAATAAACGACATCAACCTCCCGAGCTGCATCCTTGTCCAGATATGTTTTTATATAATTCATACCCAGCTTTTTCATAATGCTAATTGAAGCCTTATTTTCTTTCACTGCAATAGCACAAAACCTTGTTGCCAATCCAGAATGAATCAAAGCCTGTTTTATTGATTGTGCTGCTTCAGTTGCATATCCATGCCCCCAAAACTCACTGACAAAACGCCATCCTAGTTCCAGATTATCCCATTGGGGTGAATCAGAAAAAAACTTCATCGGTCTAACCAAAACCCAACCGATAAATTGGCCGGATTCTTTGAAGCATACCTTCCATAATCCCCAACCTTTTTCAGTATTGGTATATTTTTCTAATCTGGGTAAATAAAAATCCCGGATTTCCTCACGACTGGTCAATTTGCCATTATTAATATGGCGCATAACTTCAGGATCCTGATCCAGTTGATACAGTAATTCAGCATCAGAAGTATCATCTGCCGACATTAATGTATAAGAAAGCCTTTCTGAATCAGGGATTTTCATATGTAACCTACTTCTAAATTAATCATTCAACTTTGGCCAAACAAGGCTTAACATAGCTCCGGCTAACATCATCATGATAATGTCTCCAAAATAGCCAACCCACATGACAACTTGCGCCATTGGAATAAAAGTATATTGAATCATTTCAGTTCCAGCCCAAAACAACCCCATAAAAAATCCAAATCTTACACCTTCAGTTATACCCTTGCTTTCTACTGCATGACTCCAAATCCAGACAAATGCATAGGCCATTATGAGTTGACCAACGGCAAGCCAGTGCATCGGCTCTTCTCCCACTGGGCGAACCGTAATATTGCTTGCATGTTCTGTATAAAAGCCTTCCAATGCCATACCAAAAACTAAAAAACCAAATAACATCATGCTTA
>JAOUOC010000135.1 GCA_029880585.1 Gammaproteobacteria bacterium | reverse complement strand
GCCATGAGTGATAAAAATGAGAATGAAACTAGGTATTCTCCAGCTGACATGCCTGCAAACAGATCTGATTTATGTGTGCCCAGAACAATATCCATTTGCTGTGCTGTTTCCAGAGATGCGGATAAACCACCCAGTTCATAAATCATCACCAAAGGCGCAATCACCAGTGCTGCAGCCATCAACAACCCCTGAACCAGATCTGTCCATGAAACCGCCAAAAAGCCACCCACAAAGGTGTAACTGATGATCACCGCCCCACCCACAAACAGGGCAACATAGTAATCCATTCCAAAGGAAGCTTCGAAAAGTTTTGCGCCGCCAGTTAAACCGGAAGCTACATAAACCGTAAAAAACACCAGAATAATCACAGCTGAAAGTACTCTGAGCATTCGGGTATCATCATTAAATCTATTACTGAAATAATCCGGAAGAGTAAGAGAATTACTGAAATGTTCGGTATAGGCTCTTAATCTTGGCGCCGTTATTTTCCAGTTCCAGTATGCACCAATAGTCAAACCAACCGCTATCCAGGCTTCACCAAAACCGCCGGCATAAATTGCACCAGGCAACCCCAGCAGCAGCCAACCACTCATATCGGAAGCGCCAGCACTGAGAGCTGTCACCCATTTACCTAATCGTCTTCCGCCCAGAATATAATCTGATAAATCGTTGGTTTGTCTGTAGGCGTAAATACCTATCGCCATTACCGTAATCAAATAGGCAATAAACGTTACCAGTGTTGCATTGTTTTCCATGATTACCCCTTTCTCTCGTATTTTAAATATCTGATTTTATCATCATGCTTCCCACTTGTTTTCTTGCCTTATCCCTGAATTAATAAAGTTATCTTCTCAACTACTCATAATACCTAGCCAGATACTCTTCAAATGACACTTCATCACTTTGTTCAATTTCCTCTGATCTTTTCAAGGAATCAGCAGCCTCTTGCCGGTATTTCATCAAAATATCTTCGGCCATATCTTCCTTAAGCAAGCTATCCTTGTGTTGTTTTGATAAATCCAGCGCGCAAGGGAAATAGCCATCTCCACGTTGCTTGATTGTATCTATAATCTTGCCAGAAAAAGTGCTTTCAAAATCATCAGTTTGCACCATCAATTGCTCGATAACTTGCTGATGCTCGCTGGTACTATATACTTTATCCAGAATTTCGGCGCAAGGTTTCAGATTGTTGAGCAATTCCTGTGTGATAGATTTTATCGGAGTACATCGATTTTCAATCATCAAGCAGAGCTCAGGATGTCGTCCATTCATCACCACACTTCTAAAGTTTTCCTGATATTCACCTGCTTCTCGCAAATTAATGGGAGGAGATTCAGTGAAAAGACAGGCTAACAAAAAAACATCCAAAAAGGAAATTTGAAATTGTTCTATGCCAATAGAAGAAAAAGGATTTAAATCCAGCGCTCTGACCTCAATATATTCAACACCATAATTTTTTAACGACTTGCTCGGCCTTTCCCCTAAAACAGACACACGTTTAGGTCGGATACTACTATAAAATTCGTTCTCAATTTGCAGAATATTGGTGCTGAGTTGTTGATATTCACCATTTTGTTTCAGGCCAATTGTTTCATATAAGGTGTCAGGGGTGGAGATAGCATTTTCCAAACCTTCAATGTATTCTTTCAGCGAGTTGTAGCCAATATTCAAACGACTTTGAACCTTGTTCTGATAGCCCAGATCACTCATTCTTAACGATGTCGCATATCTTCCATATTTTGTGCCTTTAATTAACACATTAAGATCTGCATTGGAATTCTTTAAAAAACTCTCACATACTGCTGGTGAGGCGCCAAAAAATAAAGGTATCATCCAGGAAAATCTCAGATAATTTCTGATTAATCCCATATACTGCTCGGAAATAAAATCCTGCAAATCCAGTTTTGAATTTTTATCCTTGTGGTAGCTTTTCCAAAATGATTCTGGCAGAGAAAAATTGTAATGTACGCCTGCAATGGTTTGCATCAAACGACCATAACGATGTCCCAGTCCAATTCGATATATTTCCTTCATCTGCCCGCTGTTGGAGCTACCGTATTTTGCAATGGGAATATCTTTCTCATCCCCCATAGCACAAGGCATACTTGCTACCCAGAGTAATTCATCACCAATATTACGATAAACAAACTGGTGAATTTCTTTCAATTCTTCAAGAGGCCTTAGTCTATCTGTTGACGCAGAAGTAATAAATTCCGGTAAGGCTTCGGAATAATCAGTGGTAATGTGGCTATTGGTAAGAGTGGAACCCAAAGCTGCTGGATGATTTGCTTGTGACAAGTAGCCATTGGGTTGAATCCTCAAACTTTCTTTTTCCAGTCCTCTTTTTATCTCGTGGAAATAGGAAGAATATTTCTCTAATTCCGCCAGACTGGCACCATTTAATTTATGCATATATTTCTCTGAAGTGAATGAAATTTACCCAAGAATTCTTTTGTCTTTACTGATAGATGACGCAAAACTGAAATTGTTACTGTAAATTTAGTCGCCAATTTTGCTGTTTGTTTAGCTTTGGGTCAAGTAAAGGTGAAAATTAAGTATAGACTTTCGTGCAAAAGAGATATTTAAATGCCAGAAAATAGTGCTTGTCTGTTGTTGTTAATCAACAACAAAATCCGTTTCGACGGTTGGCGGTGAGTTTACGAACCCCAACATTATTTTCCCGTTTCAATTCATTCATTTTTGTTGGGGTTTTCACCCCAACCTACCGTGCTGGAATTAGTGTGATTGGTCTGCAATTATTGTAGGTTGGCGGTGAGTTAACGAACCCCAACATTATTTTCCCGTTTCAATTCAATTATTTTTGTTGGGGTTTTCACCCCAACCTACCGTGCTATCGGAATTAATTGGATTTAAGGAACTGTTTGATAGCAGCAAAAGCCTCTAGGCAACGCGGAATTTACCAGGTTGGTGTTTTGGCGCTATATGTCTGGTTATAGCAATAAGCTCAGCTTCTGAGGTTGTTATGCCACAGGCCTCGACTACCTCTTCAATTGACATACCTCTGGATAAAAGCAAAGCCGCTTGCTCAAAAGCCTTGTCGGTTGCTATTGGACGATGCACAACAGCTGGCTGATGGTTTGTTTGTACATGATTTATTTTATCTGAAACATGACGTATGGTTTTACCCATACCAATTTGACCACTATTAATAGCTCTGAGATCATTGGTTAACTGAAATACCTGCTGAGCCAGAGAACGAACCATAGCCCGTGTTTTGATCACATAAAAGAAGCCAACAACTAACAATAAAGTCAGCAGCGAAAGGAAATAACCATTATTTGCCAAATCTATAAACCATTCTCTCATGATGATCGCATCCGCATTTTGCCTTGTTCAGGACTATCGTAAATTAATAGTCAAGAAAATCCAGCTCCTCCCATTCCTCTTCACCGAGCAATTTATTCAGGTCAATCAGAATCAGCAATCTGCCATCTTTATGAGAAACACCCTGAATAAATTTGGCCGCCTCATCATTGCCGACATTTGGTGTCATTTCTATTTCAGAACGCCTCAGATAAACCACTTCTGCCACTGACTCAACCAGAATACCAATGACCTGATGCTCTGTTTCAATTACTACAATTCGAGTATTCTCGGTCACTTCAATAGGAGATAAACCAAAACGTTTGCAAGTGTCTATAACCGTCACCACGTTGCCGCGCAGGTTAATAATGCCCAGCACATAATCCGGAGCGCCAGGGACAGGTGCAATTTCGGTGTATCGCAACACCTCCTGAACCTGCATCACATTAATGCCGTATGTTTCATTAACCAGTTGAAACGTCACCCATTGCAGGATTTCATCATCACGAATATCATCGTCAAATACTATCTTGTCTTCAGCTGCCACTATTTTTCCTTGCCTGTCAATTTTTTGTCATATATTCAAAATAAAGATCCTGCTGATGATATTGAGCAATTTCTGTACCAACAATGAACTCAATAACCTTTCAAAGTTAAAACACATAAAATGCAGGATTTATCAAACATGTATCAACATAAGTAATACTTATAAATATAGACAAATTTTGAGCAGATGCGTGATTTTGTCTCTATTGCAACCTTATTATTTTTTGCTATAGCAACAGATTAATCTTGACATCATCTACCACAATGCAATAGATTCCAACACATGAAAGCGAAAATCACATACAGCACAACAAACAAAAATTTTTGGTGGCAAACTCATCACGGGTTTGCTGTGTTTAGCTGAATGTAATACCAGAGCATCAAAAGAACACTAAAACCCGTCTCAATGACGGGTTTTTTTATGACTAAAAATTGATTGATAACTAGCGATAATTGAACGATGAAACAGATATTGATGACAATTGAAACAACAAACACAATTTGGTGGTGGACTTCCTGACGATTTGCGGGCAGTCCTTTATTGGTATTTTTGAACCCGCTTTATGCGGGTTTTTTATTTTTTAACAGAAGAGAAAACAACATGATTATTGTATTAAAGTCACAGGCAACTGAAAAAGAAGCAAAAGAAATTCTGACAAAAATTGAGTCGGTAAAACTCAAACCACTTTATATGCCAGGTACAGAAAGAATTGTACTGGGTGCATTGGGCGATGAACGTGTATTAAACGGTTTGAATCTGGCCGCTCATCCCATGGTAGAAACAATCAAGCCGATACTGAGCACCTACAAACAGGTGAGCCGTGAGATGCAAAGTCATGACACTCAGGTAAATATTGGATCGGTGTCAATTGGTGCGGGAAATTTTGTCGTCATTGCTGGTCCCTGCGCAGTAGAGACTCAGGAACAAATTTTACAAACGGCCGAGCTGGTCAAAAAATATGGTGCAGCTGGATTAAGAGGAGGCGCATACAAACCCAGAACATCTCCCTACAGTTTTCAGGGACTGGAAGAAGAAGGTTTACGCTTACTAAAGCAAGCTGAAGACACCCACAATCTCCCTGCCATTACCGAAATCATTGATCCGTCTCATGTGGAATTATTTGAACAACATGTTAGCGGCTTTCAAATTGGCGCCAGAAATATGCAGAACTTTAAATTGCTTAAAGCCGTTGGGCAAAGCCAGATGCCAGTCATTTTAAAGCGTGGCATGTCTGCCACTATTGAGGAGTTACTGCTTGCCGCTGAATATATTTATCATGAAGGTAACAAAAACATTATTATTTGCGAACGCGGTATCAGAACCTTTGAAAAAGCCACCAGAAACACGCTCGATCTCAATGCTGTGGCCTACATCAAAATGAAAAGCCATTTACCCGTTATTGTTGATCCCTCTCATGGAACAGGCATTCGTGATCTTGTTCCACCCATGGCTAAAGCCGCAGTTGCCTGTGGTGCTGACGGTATTATTGTTGAAGTGCATCCGGAACCTCAAAAAGCTTTGTCAGATGGGCAACAAACTCTCGACGAAAATGAATTCTCTCAATTAATGTTTGAGCTAAAACCCTTTATTGAAGCTGCTGGCAAGGTGTTGGTTTCATGACGATGTCGGGCGATAACACACATAATACAGAGGCGTTTGACAACAAGGTACGTTGTATCAGTAAAGCGATACAGACACGGCTGTCACCCACTGAAATCTTTCAGGGATTGAATCATCAGGATCAGCTATCCAATGCCATCTTGCTGGAATCCAGTGAGATTGAATCGAAAAACAACCTGTCCAGCATTTTAATGCTAAAAGCTTCAGTCAGAATTGTTTGCCAGAAAAATGTTGTTCGTCTCGTTGCCACAAATCAAAACGGCATTAATGCACTTCAGCAGATAAAACAGGCCGTTTTATCATCAAACAAACTTGATATTGCTCAGCAACACACAGCCGAAACACTCGAAATAACAATCAGACAAAATGATCAATCTCAAGATGAATATGCCAGATTATCTGCTGCTACCCCATTGGAAGTGCTGAGATTAATCCATCAGCTTTTTGAAGTTGATAGCGGTAATCTCTATGGCAATTTTTTATGCGGCGTATTTGCCTTTGATTTTATTGCCAGTTATGAAAAACTGCCAGAAGTGGAAAACGGACAAAACACCTGCCCGGATTATGTTTTCTATCTGGCGGAAACCTTATTGGTTTTTGATCACACAAGACAAACCCAAAGGCTATATAGCAATTGTTTTCCCGCAAGTGGTTCAACGCAAACCTACCATGATTTGGCCAGAGAACTGGAAAGTCTGGAGCAGAGAATTCATCAGCTCTCTCAAAATCCTCTATCCAATACTGATTTGTCTTTGGCAAACCAGAACAAGATCCATCCGGAATTTCCTGTTTCAGTCGATATTAATGACAATGAATATATTCATCAGGTCAATCAACTCAAACAAAACATTATCGATGGCGATGTTTTTCAGGTTGTGCCATCAAGAACATTTACCATAGATTGTCAGGATCCCTTGCATAGTTATTCAATCCTGAAATATACCAATCCCAGCCCTTATCTGTTTTATCTGCGAGATCAGGATTTTACGCTGTTTGGCGCATCACCGGAAACAGCCTTGAAATACGAAGCCAAAAACCGGCAAGTTCAACTTTATCCAATTGCAGGCACCAGTGTACGTGGCAAAAACAGCAATGGCGAAATAAATCCGGATCTGGATGGTAAACTGGAAGCTGAATTGAAATTGAATGAAAAAGAAATTGCTGAACATATGATGCTGGTTGATTTGGCCAGAAATGATATTGCCAAAATATCCATGCCAGGTACCACCCGCGCAACCAAACTCCTTTCGGTGGATCGATACTCACAAGTCATGCATCTGGTTTCACAAGTACAAGGTCGACTCAGGGACGAACTGGATGCATTTCATGCTTACCAATCCTGTATGAATATGGGGACATTAACTGGCGCGCCAAAAATCAGAGCAACAGAATTGATCAGAGAAATGGAAGGAAAACGACGTGGCAGTTATGGCGGTGCGGTTGGATATATCAACAGTCTTGGAGATATGGATACCTGCATCGTTATCCGTTCGGCATTTTGCCAAAATGGAAAAGCCCATGTTCAGGCAGGTGCTGGTATCGTGTATGACTCTGACCCACAATCTGAAGCGCAGGAAACCAGCAATAAA
>JAOUOC010000024.1 GCA_029880585.1 Gammaproteobacteria bacterium | reverse complement strand
CACGTTTTGCAGTCAAAGTCAGCAATTAATTCCCTGTGATTTTGTCCAGTTTAGTCAGCACAACAGTGATTTTTTATTTCAAACAGGTACCTATTACAAGCATCAATGCCAATACCAATTAGACATAGAAAATGACAATTTGGGTGAATTTATTTTTGCAAGAAAAAAACCATTTACTATTGCTGAAACCCATGAGATTGAAAAATTATTAACGCTTATCATTTATCCTTTAAGAAATGCCCTGTTGTATAAAAAGGCTGTCGTCAATGCATACAGAGATCCATTAACAACGCTTAATAATCGTGCTGCATTTGAAGATACCATGACCCGTGTTACCTGCAATTTCAGACGGCACGACACAGATTTTTCAATCCTGATGCTGGATATTGACCACTTTAAAAAAATCAACGATACATACGGCCATCTGGTCGGAGATACAGTTTTAAAAGAATTTTCTCAATGCCTGAAAAATTCTGTTCGACTATCAGATGAAGTTTTCCGCTATGGTGGAGAAGAGTTTGTGATTGTACTAAAAAATACTCACCATGCTGGTGCCAGATTAATTGCAGAGCGAATCCGCGAGCAACTGAAGTTTTTAATCCTGAAGGATGGTAAACAGGTAACAACCTCAATCGGGATCAGCTCCAGTCATAATAATCCTGCAATTGAAAAAATATTAGTTCAAGCTGATCAGGCACTATATCAGGCTAAAAATAATGGCCGCAATAGTGTCGTCACGCATTGGAATAAAAAGGAAGCGAAGCACACCTCTTCGCACTAGTAATGTGAGAAGAGGAAGTTTTTACTGGATAACGTCTCTTTTATACATCAGATAATTAATAAAAACTTTTGCCGGTTTTGGAATAATCCTGCAATATTTTTGCTGGCTTGAACCTCATACCACACGT
Source organism: Gammaproteobacteria bacterium (assembly GCA_029880585.1). Classification (GTDB taxonomy): domain Bacteria; phylum Pseudomonadota; class Gammaproteobacteria; order Enterobacterales; family Kangiellaceae; genus Aliikangiella. Next base: position 20,054 of record JAOUOC010000024.1, on the reverse strand, counting down.
TTTTTCCAGCTTTTTCAATTGCTCAACAATTTCACCAACACCCACTGAATCCATATATTTGAACGGCCCCCCTAAAACGGGTGGAAATCCCAAACCGAAGATTGCTCCAATGTCTCCATCTCTTGGTGATTTAATAATACCTTCCTGAAGACACATAGCAGCCTCATTGACCATCATTAAAATACAACGCTGGGCGATCAATTTTTTGTCCATCTCGTTAGAAGGTTTAAGATCCAGTAAACTATAAACGCTCTCATCAACCTGCTTTTTACCTGATTTTTTACTACCATATTGATAAAGACCGCGACCGTTTTTACGCCCTTTTCTATCATCGTCAATTAACTTAGAGAAAATCGCTGGCGGTGCCATTCTTTCGCCAAAAGCATCTAACAGAACAGGTGCAATCTTGGCACTGACATCAATGCCGACTTCATCAAGCAAGGTTAAGGGGCCAACCGGGAAACCTGATTTTTTCAATGCCGAATCAATTTTTTCAATGGCAACACCTTCTGCCAACATTTGACCTGCTTCATTAATAAAAGGGGCCAAAATTCGGCTGGTATAAAACCCTGCACCATCTTTAACAACAATAACTGTTTTGCCTTGCTGCTTACCAAAGGCCACACAAGTTGCAATCACTTCGTCAGATGTTTTGTCAGTAGTTACTATCTCCAAAAGCGGCATTTTTTCTACAGGTGAAAAATAGTGCAAACCGATGACCCGCTCTGGTCGTTTACTGGCTTTGGCAATTTGAGTGATCGGTATGGAAGATGTATTGGACGCAAAAATCACCTTATCGTGACAGATTTTTTCAATGTCCTTGACCATTTCCTGTTTCAGATCCAGACTTTCAAAAACCGCTTCTATGATTAAATCAGAACGTTGAAACCCACGATAACTGGTTGTTCCGCTAATGGCCGCAAACTTGATACTCGCATCATTAATCGTCAATTTTTTGCGTTTGATCTGTTTGCGATAGATATTCCAGCAATATTTCAAGGCATGATTAATGCCCTGATCGTCTCTGTCTTTTATGCGCACTTTTTTACCAGCTTTATCAGCTGTCACATAAGCGATCCCTGCCCCCATTAATCCACCACCCAACACACCAACTCTTTCGATTGGCATCGGCGTAACTTTAGATGATGTGCCCGTTTCCTTTTTCAACTCGGTCGTGGCAAAGAAAATCCCCATCAACTGTTCGGCTTCTTTTGAAACCACCAGATCACCAAAGTTTTTTGCTTCAATTTCAAGTCCGGCTTCCAAACCTACATCCATGCCAACCTGAACACATTCGATAATTTTTAGTGGTGCCGGATAAAGTCCGCGGGATTTTTTCATCACCGTCTTTTTAGCCTGATCAAAAATAACCTTCCGGCCATAAGCAGTTGTTTCCAAAGCCAGTTTTTGCAATTCTGGTATTTTAATCAGCGAAGCTGGTTTAAATGCCAGTTTCATTTGGCTGGCAACCGGCTTTACTTTACCCACACTGGCCAACAGTAGTTTTTCTGCCGCCTTTTTCAAATTGGCTTGCGGTACTACATCATCAACCAGACCCAGTTTTTTGGCTTGTCTGGCAACCAATTGACGACCCGTGAGCATCATATCCAGAGCACTGGCAATACCCACTAATCTAGGTAATCTTTGTGTACCGCCACCGCCAGGCAATAGGCCTAACTGCACTTCTGGCAAGCCTAGACGAGTGCTGTTTTCATCAGTTGCAATACGATGACTACAAGCCAGTGCCAGCTCCAGTCCACCACCCAAACAATGTCCGTGAATGGCAGAGATAACAGGCATGCTTAGCGACTCAATTCTGGCAAAGATTTTATGTCCATTGCGCGACAAATCTGCAGCTTCTTCAGCACTATGTGCCGCATTGAGCATGCTGATATCTGCACCGGAAATAAAATTATTGGGTTTGCCGCTGATAAAGATGATTCCCTGAACCGATCTGTCTTTTTCAATTTTGTCTAATAGAGTTTCGGCTTCTTCTGAAAAGGATTGCTTGATGGTGTTTTGGCTATCACCTTTTACATCAATGGTAATCCAGGCGATCCCCTTTTCATCAATATTCAGATTTAACGCTGATTGTTTTTTAGTACTCATTATTCAGCCTCCAAAATCATTGCTGCACCCAGGCCGCCAGCAGCGCAGGCAGTTGTCAACGCCACGCCACCTCCTCGCCTTTGCAGTTCTCTTAATGTTTGGGTAATCATTCTTGCACCGGTTGCGGCAAAAGGATGTCCGTAGGCCAGTGAGCCACCCAAGACATTAAAGTTATCCATATCAATTTCACCAATGGCCTGACTGCGATTCAATTGCTCTTTGGCAAACTGTTTGCTACCAAAAGCCTGAATATTACTCAGTGCTTGTGCGGCAAATGCTTCGTGCATATCGACCAAGGTCAGATCCGACAAATTCATGCCTGCTCTATCAAGTGCAATCGGTGTCGCATAAGATGGCCCCATCAACATATCTTTTTTCACATCAATGGCAGCAAACCCGTAACTTCGGATATAGCCCAATGGTTTGTAGCCAAGTGCTTTGGCTTTGGATTCGCTCATCATTAACAAGGCCGCTGCACCATCAGTTAATCCGGTACTATTAGCAGCGGTTAAAGTACCGTGCTTTCTATCAAAGGCAGGTCTTAGTCTTGCGTAGCTTGATAAATCGGAATCGAAACGTACATTGTTGTCTCGGGAAAATGACTTTTCGTAAGGTGGCACATAGGCCGTCATTACCTCATCATCCAGCCAGCCTTCATTCCATGCCTGAGCTGCAAGCGTATGAGAACGATGGGCAAATTCATCTTGCTGTTCACGAGTAATGCCTCTGTCTCTGGCCATTTGTTCGGCATTATCACCCATGGTCAATCCGGTGGAGAACTCTTTAGCGGCTGGTGGCACAGGTACCAAATCTCCTGGTCTTAATTTGGCCAGAATTTTTAATTTGTCCATAACGGTTTTGGCTTTGGATAACGACACCAGAATTGAAGCCATTTTGCTACTTAATCCCACTGGAACCACAGACGCACTATCCGCACCGCCAGCGACACCAATGTCAATTGCCCCTGCCATAATGGATTCGGCAATACTTACAGCCGATTGAAAACTGGTAGCGCAAGCTCTGGAAACACTGTAAGCGTCTGTGTGAATGTTCATACCAGAACCAATCACAATTTCACGAGCAATATTGGGTGCTGAAGGCTGAATCACCACCTGACCAAATACCACACGATCAATTAATTTGGGATCAATGGCTGCACATTCCAGCATTTCAGAAACCACCATTTTGCCCATATCAATGGCGCTGGAATCTTTGAAATAAGTTAACTGACGTGCAAAAGGCGTTCGCAAACCGGAAACAATCGCAACCCGATCACCCTGACTTTTCTTAATGGCTGGCACAGCGGGTTTTGGTGCTGGTGTTGTTTGCTTCTCAGCCGCTGGTTTTACCGTTGCCTTCTTGCTTGCAGTGCTTGTTTTTTTACTGACAGCTTTGCTCGCAGGTTTAGTTGCCGTTTTGCTGGCGGCCTTAGTCGCTTTTTTAGCAGGCGCAGCCTTTTTAACAGATTTTTTGGAAGTTGCTTTTTTCGTGGTTTTCTTTTTGGACTCAGCCATGATGTCACTCACTCTACGCTTTTCAGAAATCACTGCATTGTTTAAAACAAATTAATATTTTTAACCCATGCAATAATTTAATTTGAAAATAATTTTTTGAAAACAGGATTCATTATGTAGTTGTTCAATCTAACTCAAAACAGCAATAAGTTCAAATGCTTCTAGGGGTTTCTGTGTAACAGAATATTCAATCTTTTTGTTACGTTTTAAGAATATGTCATTACGAGGAACGAAGTGACGCGGTAATCTCCTAAATGTCATGACCAACTTAAGCCGTCATTCTGGCGAAGGCCAGAATCCATGTCATTGCAAACGAAGTGCGGCAATCCCCCAAAGGCAGTTACGAGTTATAGATGTACTCATATTTTACCAAAACGTTTGGCGGATGACGCATAGCTTATCCGACCTATGGATCACCAATCGAAAACCATCCGTACCCTGAGCTTGTCGAAGGGCGTCATTCCCATGAAAATGGGAATCCATAAAATATCCTGTTGCGGCTGAAGCATAAGTGGTGTAAGTTGTTGGGAATATTAAAGAAAAGATTGATTATGTATTCCAAGTGCATGTAACAACTATTAGATTGAATTCAACATGAAGAAACAACTACATATTAAATACAATTCTCAAGAGTCTGTCTTTATTGATGTGAATGATGATGAAAGTATAACTATTTCATTAGATACACCACCTGCAAAGTTACTTAAAGAAAAAGGAAAAATTCCAAAAACCTTATTTAGAGTTGAAGGTTCAAGATGGAGAGATGATGAATATTTTTATTTAAATTGGTTAGAAAAAGAAGTTTTGTTAGATGACATCATTATGATTCAATTTAAAGAAGATGATAGAAAAGCCACACCATTAACAAAGGTAGAAAAGTACATTGAACCTGAAAAAGAATGTACTTTTTGCGATAAAAAAGCAAGTGAAGTAAAACATTTGGTTGAAAAAGACTTTATGGCTAGAATTTGTGATGAATGTGTAAAATTAAGTCAACAAGTAATAGATGAAAAAATTCAATCTAGCAAATAGATCAGGTTCACTCACATTGCTAACTACAAATACTCCGGTTACGGTAATTTTTAAGAGCACAAAGTAAATGCCATTCTCAAGAAAAGAGATAAAAGAAATCGAACGTAAGCCATTTAAGAAGCCACCTTTCACGAATTTCTTTGTCCATATGTTGAGACTTATATCTAAAATATCTCCTATCAAGAGGTATCTACGTGAAACTATTGGAGGTCTATACGGACGTATATTCAGGCTTTGGGAAACGGAAGAATATGAAGAGGCTACAAAAGTTGCCATATTCAGTTTAGAAAAATACCGCCATAAAAACACCTCTGAGAACCACTTTCACTGGTGGCAATTTATGAAACACGGCGTAGACAGCGCAACAAAAACTGATAACCAAAAACTTAAAGATAAACTCATTGAATACGCTATATCAGGTATTGAGCCATTTAAGGGCTATGACGTTGCATATTCATATCTGGAGTTCTCTAAATGGCAGCATCAAATAAAAGAACACAACAAAGCTATTGAGTACGCGAAAATTGCTTCAGAAGCTGATAATACTTGGGCAGATCCGGATTTTATCTTAGGATGGTATAGCCTAATTCTCGGTGAAAGTGACGCTGAAGCACATTTAAGTCGAGCAATAGAAAAAGACCCAAAAATATTCTTTCGTATTACAAACAACAAGATATGCCAAAAACATCCAAACATTATTAATAAGCTAAAGACAAAATATTCTGATGTGACAGACGACAATTAACTCTGACAATTTTATTAAAAAGAAAATCTCAACTTCAATCTAAAAATAATAACTCACCCCCACAAATGAAAATGCCCCACCACTTGCCCCAATAGATAAACATCTTTTTGAAGTTCCTTGTGACTGACTATCAACGGTGGAAACAGGTTATTCGCTGCCGACAATTGAAATTGATTATTAGGCAAAACGGTCAGCATCCGAATCATAAACTCGGCACCAATTTTAATCAGATAGGTTTTACCGTGTTGCGCCTCAATTTTATCCAGATTCACCAAAACCCGATCATCTTTATTAATATTGGGTTCCATCGACTTGTCAGGCATTTTAAACAATCGAATATTTTCAGACTTTAAATGATGGGCATCCAGCCAGCTTTCTTTGAACAACACATCATCGACAAAAGGATTGGATGATTCATCCTGATTCTCACCGTAGGATTCATTCTCTTCCGCAACCATAAAAGAAGCCTTTTCCAGCAAGGGTTGTTGATAGGGATTCAGTTGCTGATCACCAATACCAAAACACAGCCAGTTTAAACTGGTGTTTTCCTTGATAGACACTTCCACCAGCACATCAAACGGAATACCGCGCGACTTCCACAAACTGATCGCGCTTTCACTCCGACCAATTTTATCGGGCAGTTCCTTGTTTTTAGATACATCATAAAGCTGCTTTAGCCTGACTAAAACTGCTTGCGTATCCACATGATTTAAATTTAAACTTGACATAATGTTGTTATTTATATACTTTTATTTACATTTTGTAAATATTTATTTTGATAAAGGAACTATTATGACAGAAAATGAAAAAAAATATCCTGCAACCTCATCTCTGCTTTCCATGGGCAGTTTACCTCAGCCAGGTATGCAATTACTAGCACACGTCCGGGCCGCATTTATCTTAAAAGATACATCTCTTAGCCAGTGGTGCAAAGACAACAAGGTGAGCTTTTCCAGTGCCAGACAAGCCATTATTGGTGGATGGGATGGCGTAAAGGGACAGCAGGTTAGAAATCAGGTATTAAAAGATTGTGGGTTGGTGGAATAAATACGGGAGCGAGTTGCGAGTTGCGAGTTGCGAGTTGCGAGTTGCGAGAAATCATAACCGTCATTCTGGCGAACAAGGTGAATTGCAAAGCAAGAGAGGGCAGTCTGGGTTGAGCCAGAATCCAGTAAAAGCAACTGTTCTCTGAGCTTGTCGAAGGGCGTTGAGAAAACGATAAGTCAATTATTTTGTAGGAGCAGACCAGTGTGTCTGCCCAATAAATGAAAATCACAGACATTATGGAATTTTAATTTTTCCTATATCAACCTTCATGCCACGAAGTTGAGTAATTAATACTTCGCCAAACTCAGATTGTATTTGAGGCTCAAAATCCCAATGTCCTATCAAATAAAAATAAGCCGGTTCGCTGGAAACAAAGCCTGATACACAATTAGTATTGTCCGAAACGGTAAATGTTCCAGCCGGAATGGTAATTGAGGTCATTGTTTTATCAAATGTAGGTAGTTCTTTTACCAAACATTCTGCAGTAAAATATCTATTTATATCGTAATCTACCATCGCAAAAGTATCTGAAATAGCGGGATTCATCCATTCAAAATACAGTTCTTCACTCTCCCACAAAAAGTTCTCTCGATAAACTATACCTTGGGTCATATACATAATTGGTGGCAAACTGACATTAACAGTTGTTGATGCATAATTTTCGCGATTATATTGGATTGCAATATCCAATTGCTCATTATTTATAAAATCAACCTGAATTTCGTTTTCAAATGGCGAACTATCTACTAATATCACTTCGTTGTGCAAATCAGTCGTAAACTCTTGCCCGCCAATTGTAACAACGACACTGTCATCACTTACCAGAATAGGATAACCTGTGGCAGCCTCATAAAGCGAGAAAGCAATTCTTACCACATTTTTATTAACTTGTAAGCCAGTATCGTCAAACCCATGAGCAACGCTTCGACTTATATTAATCTTAACGCCCATGTCACTTGTTTTAAAATCTTTGCTATCTTTGGGAGTGTCGGCACAACCAATCATAAATAGAAAAATAGAAGCTATAGAAAGTGGCAAAATATTTTTAAGAATTGTTTTCATTATTAAATTCACCTTGTTGTTTATTCTTTCAGGTAATATAGCATATATGACACCTGAGAACTTGAAAGAGTTCACACATAAACCGTACTTTGATTAGAGTAAAGATATTTATACATCTATCTTTCCAGAATACAAGGTGAATAGCAAAGCAAGAGAAGGTAGTCCGAGCTGGTAGAGATGTCTCCAGCATTGCCAAACGTGTTGAATTGTTATAATCTGCATTTTTAAATAAATACCTTACATCTTATATGTAAATAATAACCACTCATTTATTTTTTATAAGAAGGACAAAATGAAAAAATTAATACTAACATCTCTCATTGTCTTTTTTTCGTTCAATGTAACAGCCACCGAAAGAAAAGCATTTAAAGATATATCATCTACAGAATTGACTACTGAAACTCAGGCTCAAGCTGAAACTATAAATGACAAACATATTTCTATGGTCTGGTGGGTTCCATATGAATTTTGGGCTTCTATTTTCTCGCGCGATCCAAATATTACAGATAGTGCAAGAAAGGAAATGCTTGGTATCCTTAAAGATTACTCTGTTCTTGCAGTAGTTCAGGCTGATGTTTCTTCAATAGGCTCGTTTAAGTTTTACAGCAAAGAACAAGTTTTAAGTGAACTTGAAGTATCTTACACAACAAGCCATGATAAAAAATATTCTCTTTCACCTGATAATAATGTATCAAGCGATATGGAATTGATGATGAGTCAAATTAGTCCAATGCTTCAAGCTGCAATGGGAAATTTAGGTGCAAACTTTCACTTTTTTATATACCGTGACACAGAAAAAAAAGGAAAAAGAATAATTAACCCTTATAAAAAAGGAACTCTGAGTGTCACCCTTAAAGGCAAAGATGACGAAAAACTTTATGTAGAGTTTAAGACACCACTTAATTCTCTTTACGTTCCCAGAATATGCCCGAATGGTCAAAAAGCTCACATTTCATGGAATTATTGCCCATGGTCAGGCAAGAAACTCTAAAAAAATGCTATTAGTATGTAGTCGCGCTGGAGTTTACGTAATTAGCCTTGTCTGTCCGAAAATAAGTAATAAAACACCCTATCCCTGAATTACATAAGTCATTTAGGGTTCTGTTCCAACCCTACCATCATTTCAACAACGGATGATCATCTGGTAATTGCTTGGCAATCCAAAGGGCTAACTTATGTTTCATATTCAGGATATTTTCCTGATCTTTTGCCAGGGGCTGAACCAACTTATCATGAACCAGCAAACGGTAAAGGCTTTCAACTTTCTCTTTTGAGGAATCTGTTTTGGAAAACCCTTTGTACCCTCTATTGATGGCATACTTCTCTGCCACCTCAATAGCCTTTTTGGTTAAACCCGCCTCATTTTTGATCTTTTTCATAATGTCACTTTTCAGATAACGATTAATTTCCGCCATTATGCAACAGATAAGGTCAGTAAAAAAGAAATGAAGATGATATTTTGAAAGGCAGAATTTTGCCCCTGATCGGCAATTGTTTTGCCGCAAAAGAAAAGGGGCCGAATAACGACCCCTTACCGTACGACTGAAGTTAACCGCAGTGTGGCTGTTCTCAGCAACCACACGCCAATTAATCTTCTGGCTACAACCCTTGAAATAAGCTGTTCTCAGCAACTTATAACAAACGTTAAAGCCCTGTTCCGAAGAACGATGACCTTCTTAACCATCAGGCGATTTATCATGGGTAGTGATTTTATCAACACTAATGTTTTTTTCAGTCACTGAAGTTATTGCAACTGCTGTGCCAACTTTTAGAAAAAAAATATCATCTTTTTTTAAACTCAAGCTAAAGTCGGTTTTTTTAATGCCGATAAATTGATTGAACAGAAATTCTCAAGTCTGTTTCTTTGATAAGGCCTCTCAGCCTTTTTCAAAGCCGATCACCATTCTCAGCACGTGATTACATTAAAGAATTATTCTCAGTCTTTCTTTACTTCAACATTTGTTTTTTTGCGCTTAATAGATTCAACACCTGTGACCGCTGAATCATTTAAGCATTGAATTAAGGAGTTAAAAATGGGAAATGTAATTAGAACCAACGTTGCATCGCTCAATGCGCAACGTAACCTTTTCCGAACCAATTTTGGTCTTAACACGACCTTTCAGCGTTTGTCATCCGGATTTCGCATTAACAGTGCAAAAGACGATGCAGCGGGATTACAAATATCCAACGGCCTGACCTCTCAGATAAATGGCTTGGGAGTTGCCAATCGAAATGCCAATGATGGTATTTCATTAGCACAAGTTACTGAGGGAGCATTACAGGAATCAACCAACATCTTGCAACGGATCAGAGATCTGGCTATCCAGTCAGCCAATGGTTCCAATGGTTCAAGTGAACGTGCAGCTTTGCAACAAGAAGTCGCACAATTAAAATCTGAACTAAACAGAATTGCTGAAACTACCCGTTTTGGTAGCCGAACAGTTCTTGATGGGACTTTTGGGACTCAAACCTTTCAGGTTGGCGCTCAGGCTTTTGAAACTATCACTGTGAACACTGGTGATTCCAGAGCTGTTTCTGTTGGCTCGTATCAGGTGAATGCAGGTGTAGCAACAGCAGGCAATGTTCAGCAAATTGGTGCAGGAGTCGCTATATCAGCATTAACCACTAATTCGACATTAGCTGATACACTAACCATTTCAGGTTATTTGGGTACTTCCACTTTGGCAATTGCGGCTGGTGCAAGTATGAAAACTGTGGTGTCTGATATTAATGCTTTGACGGATAATACTGGCGTTAGTGGAGCAGCAAGAACCAATGTAAAACTGGATAATCTTTCTGCCGTTGGCACAGTCTCGTTTAGTTTGATCAGCGATAATTCCACCGGAATTTCTATCGCCGCATCAATTCAGGATACTGGTGATTTAACCTCATTAGCAGAAGCCTTTAACCGTAATACTGCTCAAACAGGCGTGTATGCAACCCTTTCTAGTGATCGTGCTTCTATGCTTTTAACTAATGAGAAAGGTGAAAATATCACACTTGAAAATATTACGCACAGCAATATTGCCGCTACCATCGACATTGCTCAGGTGGATTATGACGGTGGGTTTGCTGCGACTGATGAAATCGAGAATGCTGTGGGGGCAGGAACGGTTATGGATGGCGTTAATGATGCAACTGGCGTAGGTGTGCTGCAATTCAATTCAGTTAGATCTTACACCTTATCTCAAACAACTGGTAACACGCTTTATGCTGCTGCAGCTAACATCACAATTGGTTCCGGTCTGGAAGCTGTTGCAGATGTTGAGATTGCATCACAAATTGGCGCTCAAAACACCATTGCTGTAGTGGATCAGGCTTTGAAAGCAATTGATGGTATTCGAGGTAATCTGGGCGCTGTACAGAACAGATTTTTGAGTACGATCAGTAATTTGAGAAGCGTTCAGGAAAATGCTGCTCAAGCTCGTTCTCGAATCCGTGACACTGATTATGCTATTGAAACATCTGAACTGACTAAGTTCCAGGTGCTTCAACAGGCAGGTCTTTCTGTTTTGTCTCAAGCAAATCAATCCAGCCAATCAGTTTTATCACTACTACAGGGGTGATCTTATGAAACCACAATCCCCCCTTACCATACGACGACAAAAATTCTGGAATTAAAACGCCAGAGGGCAAGGCCTGTAACGTAAGTTGCAGGCCTTATCCGTTTTGCCAGATCGTATTAATCATGCTGAGTTTTTCTATTAAAAGGTTAAACCGGCCTCTAACCAATAACAACAAATATAAAAATATTTTGAATAAAAAATAAAGTCGGCATTTTTAGGGCCGATACTATGTTTGAACACAAACTGTTCTCAGCTTTTTGTGTGACACTCAGGTTATTGTTTCTCAGGCGATGACAGTTTTAATGGGTAACCCTTCTTAAAATTTGTCCTTATTTGAATTCAATAGTTTGAACAATTGTCTTTTTAGACTAGTAGGGATAATTAGGTTCGATGACTTTAATTATCTATCTTTTTAAGCGCTTTGTAATTTTGGGTAAAGATTATTGAATTGTTTGGCTTTGTTTTTATTCTCAGTTTAAATAAAGCTTGATTCAAAAATTTCTGAAACCTGAATATCAAAGGATTAGGAGATTTATCATGGGTAGTGTAATTCAAACTAATGTTGCGTCAATTAATGCGCAACGAACATTGCTGGGCACGAGTAATTCGTTAGGCACCAGCTTTCAAAGACTAGCATCTGGTTTGCGAATCAACAGTGCAAAAGACGATGCAGCCGGCCTTCAAATTTCTAACACGTTAACCTCTCAAATCAATGGTTTAACAGTTGCTGCAAGAAACGCCAACGATGGTATTTCTTTGGCACAAACTGCTGAAGGCGCGTTACAGGAAAGTACAAACCTGTTACAACGTATGCGTGACTTGGCCATTCAATCTGCTAATGGTTCTAACGGTGCGGCTGAAAGAGCTGCGTTACAAGCAGAGGTTGCACAATTGCAACAAGAATTGAATCGTATTGCTGATACAACCAAGTTTGGTACTAGAAACTTGCTGGATGGTACTTTTGGTACACAAACTTTCCAGGTGGGTGCACAAAGTTACGAAACGATTGCCGTAGCAACTGGTAATGCAAGAGGTACCAACATCGGCTCTTATCAAATCAACTTTGATAGTGCAGCTAATGCTGACTTAGGAAATATTCACACTACTGGCGCTAACATTACAGCAGTAGCAACGGCTACTAACGGATTAGCTGGAACAACTTTGACTATTTCCGGTTTTCTGGGAAGTACTGATGTTACTTATGCCGCTAACGCATCAGCAAAATCAATAGCAGCTTCGATTAATGCCAACACAGGTAACACTGGTGTCAGTGCAGGAGCCAGAACCAATCTTAAATTGGATGGTCTAGGTGCAGCAGGTACTGTTTCTTTTGACTTGATCAGTGACAATGCTACTGGCATTTCATTATCAGCTAGTGTAACCGATACCAGCGATTTATCTGCTATTGCTGATGCCGTTAACAAAGAAACAGCTTCAACTGGTGTTTTTGCCACAGTTTCCGAAGACTTGTCTTCAGTATTGCTAACCAACGAATCTGGCGAAGATATCACAATAGATAACCTGACTCACAGCACTGCAGCAACTACGCTTGACATCACAGTGGTCGATTATAACGGTGGCTTTGATGCCGTATCCGAAGTTGGCGCTGCTATTTCTGCTGCAGGTACTGGTACTACAACAACTGGAATGGGAATGCTTCAAATGAATTCAGAGCGTTCTTATACAGTAACTGCTGCTGCCGGCACTGATTACTTTAGTGTAACAACTGCTGTTGGTGGTGGATTGCGTCAGGTTGCTGAAGTTGATATCAGTTCAGCTGCTGGAGCACAAGGTGCAGTTGCGGTAATTGACAATGCGATTAAATCTATTGATTCTATTCGAGGTGGATTGGGTGCTATTCAGAACCGATTCCAAAGCACTATCGCAAACCTTAACAGTATCATGGAAAACGCATCGGCTGCCCGTTCTCGTATCAGAGACACAGACTATGCAGTGGAAACCGCACAGTTAACTAAGAATCAGGTACTACAACAAGCTGGTTTGTCTGTATTGGCGCAAGCTAATGCTGCCAGCCAGTCAGTATTATCGTTACTTCAGTAAACTAATGCAGTTCGTTAATTCTTCTTTAACGATGGCAAGTAGAATATTTGATTTTCTCTTGCCAATGAAACTGAAAGGTGTGTGACAATGGAAATTAATCATGTATCAGGCAATGTACAACCGCTTACGAAAGTAAGTGGCAGGTCTTTGCCGCAAATACAATCTGGTGGCGTGGCTGATGCTTCGCCTCCTGAATCCGCATCGGTTAATTCACCACAACTGAATATCGATATTCGGGATGCATTATCCTCGTTACAAACCAGATTGGGAAACTCTGCTGAAAATGACAGTCAGGATCAAATCTCTCAAAACATTCAACGTCGTCTGAGCTTTAAGATTGACGACGAGCTGGGTAAAACCGTTGTAAGAGTGTTTGACAAAGAGACAGAAGAACTGATTCGTCAATTTCCACCAGAAGAACTATTGACATTGTCCAAACGACTAAAGGAGCTTAACGAGAAACTAGGTGGTAGTAGTAATCTTGGTCTTCTCATTAAAAGTGAAGTTTAATCAACTGGCTATTCAGTAGTTTATGTTCTAACCCAAGGGGCTTTTCTTAAAGCCCCTTTTTAATGTCTGATTGGTATGAATATTGCTAATTCATATCACAAGATTGATATAACAATAAAATTCTCGGTATTCTAAAGTCGGCCTTTTGCAAGCCGATAAACAGTATATCAATTAAATAGTTTCGCAAATTAAAGCAGGTTCACTAACGGATGAATACAGGATTAATTACTTTTGGAGGGCTCGGCTCAGGATTGGATGTCAATTCAATTATAGATGCGCTGGTTCAGGCTGAAAGGGCACCTTTACAATTTAACCTTGACCGACAAGAATCACAAATTCAAATCACCCTGTCTGGTTTAGGTGCATTGAAAAGCGCATTAAGTGAAATCAGAAGTGCTGCTTTTGAATTAAGCCTGGCTTCCAATTTTAATCAAAGAACTGTCACAACAGGATCGCGCGAATACTTTTCTACCAGCGCGTCCACAAGTGCATTAATCGGTAATTATGATATTGAAGTTAAAAACTTGTCATCAGGCAGTGAACTGAGTACAAATATTTTTACTGGAGGAGCCACAACAACCTTTGGCGACGGGACGCTTACCTTTACGTTGGGTAGTGACACCTTTGATGTTGCCGTATCAGCATCAGATACTTTACAGGATATTCGTAACAATATTAATGATGCAACAGATAATATTGGCGTTTCTGTCAATCTGTTAAATGACGTTACCATAGGCCCAGACACTGGTAGCCTGCTGCGTATTAGTTCTGATAAATCCGGTACAGGCAATGATCTTGTAGTCACTTATTCTGGAGATGCCAGTCTGGCTGATTTGTCTGACAATCTTAACATTGATACAACTGCGAAAGATGCTGTTATAGAGGTTGATGGTTTCAGCATTAGCAGCTCAACCAATCTGTTTAGCAATGTGCTGGAAGGTGTGGATATTACTGCAAAGAAGGCTAACACATTAGGTGAAACAACCAACATGGCTATTACGCAGAATACCAAAGCCATCAAAAATAAAATTGAGGCTTTTGTTGAAGCCTTTAACAACTATGCTGAAGTTTCAGGAACGCTTGGTCAAACTGTAGAAGGTGATCAAGGATTGTTGGTTGGTGATTATACGCTACGACAGGTAAATTCAGCTCTCCGAAACTCAATGGTAAAAACAAATTCTGCTGTTAGCGGTAATTTTAACAGTCTTTCAGCTATTGGGATCACCACAACCAGAACTGGTCAATTAGAACTGGATTCTGACATTTTGGATGATGCTCTTGCTTCCAATTTTGAGCAATTTGATGAACTATTTACAGGCACCAGTGGTTTTGGTGAAATTTTTGTCAACATTATAGATCAATACACAGGTGCTGAAGGTTCGATCATTGAAAGAGAAAACGGTCTGAATCAAAGACTTAAAAGAATTGATGAGCAGCGAATCGCTCAGGAATACCGCATTGATCAATTGCAAACCAGACTGATCAAGCAGTTCGCAGCCATGGATTCTTTGGTGGCTCAATTAAACAACACCGGTTCATTTTTGGTACAACAATTATCCAAAACACCCTATGCATCAAAAGACAGTAAGTAAACATTTGTAAACTATGAGGTAACACAATGGGATTAACAGGGACTTTAGCATACAGTAATGTAAATGCAGTATCAGGCGTTGAAAATGCCGATCCACATCGACTGATTCAAATGCTGATAGATGGCGCAATTGAAAAAATGAATCGAGCCAAGTTCTTTATTTTAAACAATGATTTTGAACAAAGAAGCAGACATATTAACTGGTCTATTTCCATTATTAATGGATTACGTTCAAGTCTGGATATGGAAAATGGCGGTGAAATATCACAACAACTGGAATCTCTATATGATTTTTGTGTAGCGACTTTGGTTGAAGCCAACTTTCAAAACTCGGAAGAAAAAGTCAATGATGCATTGGCAGTCATGCTGCAAATCAAGGAAGGTTGGGATGGAATTCGCCATCAGATCAAAGAGTAGGATAATATGAGTATAATGGAATATTCTCTCGAACATTGCCTTGAGATGACTCATAAACTGCTATCTTTAACCCATCAAAACCAATGGGAAGAAATGCAGGAAATTGCAGCCCACCGCCATAAAGCTTTTGAATTATATTTTGCTCAATCGCCCTTGCCTGATGACCACGAACTGGTTCATTCAATTGTCAATCAGATCATGGAAACCGATGAGAAAATCAGATTAGAAATGGCCCAATACCGTCAGGATGCAATTGATGATGGTGTAAAACTCAATTCTGCTAATAACGCAGTTAATCAATACCAAACTGTTAAACATGGATAATGATTAAAAAAGGATAATAATTAGTTATGAGTAATGATGTCGTTTATCGACAGGCTACAAAAGACGATCTGTCATTAATTTCAAAATGGACTTATAGATTATACAAACATGAAGATGACAAACAATTAAAACCTCATCCTGACATTAAAAACAATTTATCTAAATGGTTATCTGCTGAGCTGGTTAATTCTAATTCTTTATTTGTTATCGCTGAAATCAAAGGAAAGCCAAAAGGTTTTATTGGTGCAGCGTGCGTGTTGAATGATAATGAATTTTTAATGAATCCTATGAAAGGAGTCATACAATTGTTATGGCTGGATAAATCAATCAGACATCAGGGAATAGCCAGTCAATTGGTTAAACAGATAGAATTGTGTTTTCAGGATCTGGGGATCAGCTATGTGGAATGTGGTTTTACTGCAAAAAATCAGTTAGCTCAAAACTTCTGGACAAGACAACAATATCTACCCTGTTCTATCACAGCAAGGAAGATGATCAAATAAACATTTCTGTTAATAGCTTTATCTTGATATTTTTACCGCATATACCGTAACAAAACCAGCCAACGCCACAATCTTAGAATATCGGCTAAAGCTGCTGCTACATAGGTTAAAGCGCAAGCCTTTAATATTTGTCGAATAGCAGGTAGATAGGCTTTTGGAACATAATCTCCCTGATCAAGTATTGGCAATGCTTTATTAAAACTCGCATCCCATTCTTCTGGTAAAATAGCCATGTACATGAAAACAGAAATAAGCATAGTCATCAGGCCAATCAACAGGGTCAAACCAATCACATGAGGAATTTTTACGACAACTCCAACCAAAGGTAATATCATCAGTAAACTGATACCGATTTTTTGTAAGGCATGCGCCTTGTGGAGATATTTACGGCGCAACAAACTAACCGCTTCTTTTCGGTTGAACTGAATGGCATGCCCTACTTCATGGGCTGCTACTGCGACTGAAGTTAATGATTTACCTTTGAGATAACTCGGGCTGAGCCGCACCACATTATCTTGTGGATCATAGTGATCAGCACCCTCTTCAGCCGCTTCGACCTTAACATGTGAGAGTTCGTATTGATCGAGTAAATGACGAGCCAACTCTTCACCTGTGCCTGGCATATCTTTAAGTTGCTGGTCATGCTTTTTTAAAACATAACGCACCCACCATTGTGGAAACAAAATAAATCCCACCAACAACAAAACAATAATCAGATAAATCATAAAAGCAATAAGTCTGATTTTAGTTTTCTGGCAAACGTCTTTGCGACACTTCTACCATTGTTTCCAAACGAACCAGACGTTTGTCGATGTCAATGGTTCTTTCAGACAGCTTTTCGGTTAATCCGTTTAAGCGATTCACTTCGTCCGTGAGTTTTAAGGTATCTATTAAAATTTCTTTCCAGCCAGCCATTAGTGGGTTCCTTTTTTATCATCCAGCATTTGTAGCGTGTTGGATATTTTTACATTGGCATTTTGTGTTGAAGCAATTGCCGCTTTCAACTTGCCACTGACCAAATCCATGAGTTCGGGTAAATCCATTGATTCACCATCAGGCTCATAGGCCTCAATTGCCAGACGCACTACTTCAGCAGCAGAAGAGCCTCGACTGGAAGCCAAACGCTCCAGCTTTTTTGCATTGGATTCAGAAATTAAAAACTGCTTACGGATTAACTTGGTTTGAGCTTGCAAAGCCATGGTATCTCCTTTTCACGGATAGGACTGAGATGCTTTAAGTATAACATACACATGCGCATACACAAGCGCAAATCAGTTTATAGTTGCGAGTTGCGAAAATTTTGTCACTGCGAGGAGTTTGCGTCGCGGCAGTCTCCTGAGGTAATTTGCTAAAATAAAGTATCATCGTAGGAGTAGACCGGTGTATCTGCTCTATTATACAAAAACAACTGGTGCTCACATGGATGCTCCCCTACACAATTATTCATTGCTGTAATTCATGCGGCGACCGGAATCCATAAACTTCATCCAATACAAATGTCATCTCGACCAGCGTGGAGTGATCTCATAAAGACAACTCTAGAAAAAAGTGATACATTGCCCGAGTGCAAATAATATCCTGTTGCCAAGCTCCTGAATGTAGAGTAAGTTACTGGAAATATTAAAGAAAAGGTTAATAACCGTTAGCTTACAAAAGTGATACTTGTGGACAAAAGTGAAGAAAAGGCTCTTAGTGATATAGAGGAATATGGGTGTCATATTATTCATGTTATGGAAGAAAGTGATTATCCGGGATTTACCTATTCAATTGGGATAGAAAGAAAAACCGGGCAACCGGAAATAATAGTTACAGGTTTAAAACAAGAAATAGCCCATTGGATGATTAATGAGTACAACAATAGAATTAAATCTGGAGAGATATTTGAACCAGACAAATTTTACGAGGGTTTTCTAGAGGGATTTCAAGTGACCTTCAGAGCAGTCGAAAAAAAGCACTATTCAGAGTATTTTGGCTGGGCTAAGTGGTTGTATGAAGGCGATAATTTTAGAGTATTACAGCTTATATATCCGAGTACATCTGGTTTGTGGCCTTGGGATCAAAGCGCACCGGAAGATTTTACTTGGTTTATACCGAGGCTATATGCATTCTAACAATCAGCCCCAGACTTCTTGCTAAGCACTTAGCCCTTAAGCTAAACGTTAAACTCCACAAATTTTGATTAAGGAAACAACAATGATAAGAATGTTAATAATGCTTTTCCTGATATTAAGTATTTTCATGTCTTTTATTGATATGCATGCCAAAACCGAGATAACCCCGCTTGGTACTATTTCTTTTGAATTTATTGGAAGTATAGAGAACCTTGAGCTCGCTATGATTGCATGGGGGGATATTGGAAGAACCTCCATAGCCCTTAATCTGGGTATCGACTTTCTATACCTTATAATTTACAGCGCAATTTTGGCTCTTGCGTTCTATCGATTATCAAATGCCCCCAATGTTAACAACATAAGGCGATACTATCTATCGGGTGTTTGGCTTGCGGTCGTAGTTGGAATAATAGATATTTTGGAAAATCTATGCCTTATTCAACTATTGTATCAAACGAAAAATGAAATCTGGGCCATAGCCGCTTATAATTTAGCCATTTTAAAGTTCACTGGTATCGCAGTATGTTTGATTATGCTGGTTGTTGGCTATCTCTACGTAAAATGTAGCAAAACTCACATAACAAAAGAATCAAACTGACTCCTGGCATCCAGACTACCAGTGGTCATTTCTTCGGGAGCAGGAATTTATGAATTCTGATTCAGCCTATACTGCCTTCTCTTGCTTCGCAACTCACCTTGTCCGTTCGCAACGCAATGACAGTTTTCTCCTCGAAACCCGAAACCCGAAACCCGAAACCCGAAACCCGAAACCCGAAACTAACAATTATTTACCAATTCAGCTTTTATTCAGTTTAAATCCACTAGTATGAACTACATGATTTTCATTCCGAATGAAAAATCTGTTAGAATTCGCACGTTAACATTGAAAAATCCTGAATTAACACAATATAAACAGGACTTTTCATAGACATACAACTGGAGAGGAAGAAAAGTGAAAAAGTTAATTAACATTATAATCTTGCTGTTTGTCAGCACTCAAGCCTTAGCTGCAGACGAAGACCCATCGGTATTTCTGAAAAATGCTGCTGATAAAATGATCAATGCTATTGAAGCAAACAAGGAAAAACTAAAAAAAGATGATACTTATGCAGAAAGCTTGGTAAGAGAACATTTACTTCCTCTAATCGATAAAGAATCTTTCTCTCAGGGAACTTTGGGTTCAAAAATGTGGGGGGAAATGACGCCTAAACAGCATCAGGAATTTATCAATGGTTTCATCAATCGTGTAATTGGTAAGTATGCCAAAGGAATTGCGCTTTATGATGGTGAAAACTTTATTTTTGAAGATGCAGAATTTAGCAAAAAAACCACAGCGGCCAGAGTTAAAAGCTCAATGGAACAATCCGGTTCAGAGCCTTTGGATATATATTACTATCTTTCTCCCGATTCAGGTTCATGGTTGATAACCAACATTAATGTTTCTGGTACAGACATGAGAAAA
>JAOUOC010000134.1 GCA_029880585.1 Gammaproteobacteria bacterium | reverse complement strand
GAACGGGGTTGAGCCGCTTGCTGTCAGATCAGGAAAAGATAGATATAGTAGCTGAAGCAGCAAGTGGAGAAGAGGCTGTTACCAAGGCAAGAGAACTAAAACCAAATGTTGTTCTAATGGATGCCAATATGCCAGGAATAGGTGGATTGGAAGCAACCCGAAGACTTCTACGTTACGACCCGGATATTAAAATTATTGTCATAACTGTACACGATGAAGAGCCTTATCCCAGTCGTTTTATGCAGGCGGGCGCTTCAGGTTATTTGACCAAAGGAGCCAGTGCAGATGAAATGGTGATTGCTATTCGGCAAGTTGCCACTGGCAAGCGCTACCTGTCTCCTGAAATTGCCCAAAAAATGGCATTAAAAGCCTTAAACCCTGATGATGGTAATCCCTTTGACGAGTTGTCTGATCGAGAAATGCAGGTGATGATGATGATTACCAAAGGCGTCAAGGTTCAGGATATTTCAGAACAATTATTTTTAAGCCCCAAAACAGTCAACAGCTACCGTTATCGAGTTTTCGAAAAGCTGGATATTGAGAATGATGTGGAACTAACTCATATGGCAATTCGATACGGAATTATAGACGCAGAAAAGTTTTAGCACTAGAATCATCTTTTTAGTCAGTTTTCAGGGTTAGAATCATTCCTCAAACAAGTTTTGACTACCAGTCATTTATAAAAAATTTGACCGCTTTACCAGGCATTTATCAGATGATGAACGCTGGCGGCGAAGTGATTTATGTAGGTAAAGCCAAAAATCTGAAAAAAAGGGTTTCCAGTTATTTTCAGAAAACCGACCATTCCCCTAAAACCAAAGTTATGGTCAAACAAATTGACCAGATTGAAATCATCATCACAGAAAGTGAAAATGAAGCGCTGATACTTGAAAATCAGTTAATTAAAAAATACCTGCCACGTTATAACGTTATTTTCAGAGACGATAAAAGCTATCCTTTCATTTTCTTATCCGATGAAAGCTATCCCAGATTAACTATTCATAGAGGCAAGCAAAACAAAAAAGGTGAGTATTTCGGACCATTTACCGGAAGCAGTGCTGCTCGCTACAGTATTTCATTGATGCAGAAATTATTTCAAATAAGACAATGTGAGGATAGTGTTTTTAAATACAGAACCAGACCTTGTTTGCAATATCAAATTAAACGATGTAGTGGTTCCTGTGTAGGCAAAATTACCGAGTCTGATTATCACAAGGATGTCAATCTGGTACGTTTGTTTTATCAGGGAAAAAACGATACGGTTATTGAGTTATTAAGTGAGCGTATGCAACAGGCTTCGGATGATCTTAACTTTGAACAGGCGGCCAATATTCGGGATCAAATCATTCAACTTAGAAAGGTTCTTGAAAAACAGGTTGTGAATGTTAAGGATGGCGAGATTGATATTGTGGTTGGTGATACGGTACAGAAAGTCACAGCCATCTTTATGTTGCAGATCAGAAATGGCATGGTGCAGGGAAATCGCAGTTTCTATCCCAAAGTACCTTCGGGAACAGACATTGAGGAAGTTTTAGAGGCTTTTATTGAGCAATATTATTTTGGCATCAATCGAAACATGCCAAAGGAAATCATTACCAATCATCCTCTGTCCAATGAAACAACTATTGCAAAATTACTGAGTGAAAACCTGAATCACAAGATAAGAATCACCAGCAAGGTTAAAACCAATCGGGCAGCATGGCTGGAAATGGCCAATAGTAATTTGATGGCAATGTTGCAATCGAAACTGGCCTCCAAAGCTCAGGTACAAAAGCGCTTATATCAACTGCAACATGATTTGGACCTGGACAAATTGCCTATGCGTATGGAGTGCTTTGATATCAGTCATACCATGGGTGAAAAGACAGTGGCTTCCTGTGTGGTGTTTGAAAATGGCGAATCGAAAAAATCAGATTATCGACGATTTAATATTAAAGGTATCACTGCCGGAGATGATTATGCAGCAATAGAACAGGCAGTTGAAAGGCGATTTAAACGTCTGGTTGCAGAAGAAGCAAAACTACCCGATTTGTTGATTATTGATGGTGGCAAGGGTCAACTTAATCAGGCACAGAAAGTATTGGAAAATTTGAATCTGGATAACATTACTTTGATAAGTGTAGCAAAAGGAACCGATCGAAAAGCAGGGTTGGAACAGATATTTTTTCCCAATGAAGCGATTGGTATTCGTTTATCACCTGATTCTCTCGGTTTACATCTGATTCAACAGATCAGGGACGAAGCTCATCGTTTTGCCATTACCGGACATAGAACCCAGCGAGATAAAAAAAGAAAAGTCTCGTTACTGGAAGGGATCCCGGGTGTCGGCGCCAAAAGAAGGCGCGCTATCATTCAGCATTTTGGTGGTATTCAAGGAGTAAAAAGTGCAAGTGTAGCCGAGTTGCAGAAAGTAGAAGGACTGAGCAAATCAATGGCTCAAACCATTTATGATTATTTGAGATAATTTTAAAATTCTATTGTTTAATTGGTCTGACTTTCTACCTTGTTTACTTCGTCATCAACTCTATTGATAGCTTCCGGATCCAGACTTAGTGGTAAGATATGTAACTTGGCCAGACTATCATCAGTGTGTTTTATAAAGTTGGCAAGTTCCTGATTTTTAGTGCTCGAATAATTGACAGGCAGTGTTGCAACAAAACTTCTGGTTTCATGATCAAGTTTTGTATATTTCACATAAAGACTCTTATTTTCTTCAATATTGATTTTCTGCTCGTAAAGTTCAGGCATGATACTAAAGAAGGTGGCACAACTGGATATAGTAAGAAAAGCATTAATGATATAAGGGTTGGTATTGATCCAGCCCGATTTGGAAATAAAAAGTAGCATCACAGCAGATAATATGGCCAGAACAGTTGCTACAGTTAATGTCGTCACGTATCGACTATAAAAGAAGATAGTGACATCCAGATGGAATTTTTCACGACTACGGATTGTTGTGTATTGTTCTTCAATTCTTTGTCTGGCTAATTCGGGAATGACACTGTTATCGTCTTGAAATAATAATTGCCTACTATCAGGATCTTTAAGATCGTTTATTTCAATATTTAACCATTCTTCTGCAACACCGCGAACAAGATAATGTGAAATTAAAGTTGCAACAGCAATCACAAAAATAATTGATAAAGTAATAAGAAAATGTCGAGAAAGCGGTTTTTCGATAATTTTATTTAGACTAACCATCTATCTGCTCCCTGAATAAATGATTGTTCTGACGATGTTGCCAGAAATATTTAGCTAATGCTATTAGTTATTTGAGATATTTATTAAGTATATTTATATAAGGGATAGGAAGTGTTGATGGTGCCTGGGGCCGGAATCGAACCGGCACGACCGTTAAGTCGCAAGATTTTAAGTCTTGTGTGTCTACCAATTTCACCACCCAGGCAATGGGTGTTTTAATTCTATTTTGTTTCGTTGCTATCTACAACTTATCGCTTAAAAATCTTTATTAAGTTAATAAAGATGGAGGCTGAGGTCGGAATCGAACCGGCGTACACGGAGTTGCAGTCCGCTGCATGACCACTCTGCCACTCAGCCTCTGTATTATCGCCACAGGGATATCGTTCATGTGATATCTTCTGTGGTATATCGAGGCGATAAGTCTAGCACAAAAGCAATAAGCCTAACATTAAAAAACCCCGGGCTTAATTGAAAAGAACCGAGGTTTTTTGAATTTGGAGCGGGAAACGAGATTCGAACTCGCGACCCCGACCTTGGCAAGGTCGTGCTCTACCAGCTGAGCTATTCCCGCTTCAAGTGGAGTGGCATTTTACAGCAAGATTCCATTCTGTCAAGCATCATTAATGTAACTTTTTAAACTTTTTTTGTTTTGCCAAATACCAGTAAATAAATATTGTCTATTTTGCTTATTTTTTCGCCAAAAGCATTGGCCACGCGGCTTTTAAATAAATGTACATTGACCACAATGTGAGGGTGACTGCAGTATAGAGGAAAATATAACCCCAGATATAAAGCAGACTGTGATCCCAAAATGAAACTATTTCAGCTTCTTTTCCAGAAAGCAACAGGAAGAAAATGGCAGATAATTGCATCAAGGTCTTTAACTTCGCGATGTATACCACTTTTATTTCAGAACGTTTTCCATACTCGGCCATCCATTCTCTTAAGGCAGAAACAGTAATTTCACGGCTGATAATCACCAATGCAGGGCCTGCAATCCAGAAGGTAGCATGTTGTTCAACCAGCAAAACCAGTGATGCGGCTACCATTAATTTATCAGCTACAGGATCAAGAAACTCACCTAAAGGGGATTGCATATTAAATTTTCTTGCTACCCAGCCATCAAACCAGTCTGTCCAGCCGACTACTGCAAATATAAGAGCAGCTGTAGTCTGCCCCCATGGCACAGGTAAATAAAAGAAAAAAACTAATAAAGGGATGCACAAAATTCGAAAAGAAGTCAGCAAATTGGCAATATTCATTTTTGTCTTTGAGTCCGGCAATGAGTCAGTTAAGTCTATTCATTGTAGCATTGCCAGTTGATATGTCATCAGATATTTTAAATTTTATGGTTAAAATAAATCTAATCAGGATTAAATTAAACAGAATGAGTAAAATATCTCAAAACAAAAAAACTTCAAAGCAATTGCCATGATACACAATGCCGATTAATATGGAATGGTTGAGTTTAAAGGTTTGATGTCAGGCCTGATTCAAAAATAAATCATAACAAGAAAGGTAAATCTTTCGGGAGTCAATATGGAGTCGATGCTTACATTACTGGATTGGGGCGTTTTTTTTGGCTATTTTGTCGTTGTTTCGATAGCCGCCTGGTTTTTTAATCGTCAAAAGATATCAAATACCAATGAATACTTTTTGGGTGGTAACACCATGCCCATGTGGCTGGTAGCAATTTCAGTGTTGGCAACCATGCAATCAGCAGCCACATTTTTGGGAGGGCCTGAACATGGCTATCGTGCAGATCTAAGTTATCTTGCAACAAATATAGGTACCATTATAGCGGCAGTGTTTGTAATCAAATTTTTGATTCCGAAGTTTTATCAATATCGTGTGACAACTGTTTATGAATTATTGCAAGTCAGATTTGGTGAACGAGCTAAACAACAAGCTGGAGCCATGTATTTGATTGGTAGAGTGTTTGCCAGTGGTGCCAGACTTTATATGGCGGCCATTGCGGTTTCAATGATTTTATTTAGCGATATTGCTGCAGAAAATGTTTTGATTTCAGTTTTAGTGATCACTGCTATAGGGGCTCTCTATTCATTTCTTGGTGGGATACGAGCGGTTATTTACAGTGATGTTTTGCAATTTGCAATATATGTAGGGGCAGCCATTGTTGTTGCGATCTATTTGCTAAAAACAATTCCAGTTGGAATTCCTGAAATAATTGAAGCATTACAAAACCCTTTGGACGGTGGTCATTCCAAATTAACCGTACTAAATTTTGATCTGGATTTTACTAGAAAAGGTGAGTTCTCTTTTTGGGCTTCAATAACAGGTTTTGTTTTATTAAGCATTGCTTCTTTTGGTATGGATCAGGATATGACGCAAAGAGTATTGTCCTGTAAATCATCAACTGAGGCAACTAAATCTCTGTTATTTTCTTCAATTTTGACACTGCCAATAGTTCTGCTTTTTCTCACCATCGGTTTATTGCTTTACATAGTTTATCAACGACCTGATATTATGTTATCTGGAGAAGCAACGGAAATTATTCAGGAATTTAAAGGCGAAAAGATATCCATATTCATGTATTACGTTCTTAACGAAATGCCAGCGGGATTTAAAGGAATGATAGCAATTGGTATTGTTGCTGCAGGACTTTCAACGCTTAATTCAGGCCTTAACTCAATGTCTTCAGTGCTGGTTGAGGATTTTTATCGACCATTTCTTGCCAGAAGAAATATAACAAAAACTGATCATCATTATGTAAAAGCGGGTCGAATTGGGATGTTTGTTGTCAGTATTGCTTTAGCGATGATGGCAATTCTTAGCTTCTACTGGCAAAGATATACTGATACTTCATTATTGGCATTTGCCTTAAGTGTTATGGCATTTTCTTACAGTGGATTGTTGGGGGTATATTTTACAGCGCTATTTACAAAACGAGGCAATGTAAATAGTGTTTTGCTATCTTTAATTGTAGGATTTATATTAATTTTGTTATGCCAGTCTTATATTCAGGATTTTCTCAATATAGAATGGTTAAAATTTGATTTGGCTTTCCCATATCAACTTTGTATTGCTTCAGGAATAGCATTTTTGGTGTGTTTTGCTGGTAAGCCCGATGAAGCTTCAGGAAATTTGTAATAGACAAACGGGACTAGGTTATGATGGAATATATTTTGGTGATTGATGCAGGTGCGACAAAAACAATAGGTCAACTTCGATCTCTGGATGGTGTGGTTCTAGCGTCACATCAAGTTGGTCCGGGTTCCCTTACATATGATTTTGACATGGCTTGCCAGAACTTCAATAATTTAATTTCTGAAGTTTTAGAACAAAGTAAGGTCAAGTTAGATCAAGTTTTTCTGATGATTGCTGCTGCCGGTGCCGGTAATGAAGACAAAAGAGCTAAATTAATGGGTTCATTAGATATAGGCTTTGGCCAGCTTGAAGTCGTTACTGATGCCAGAGCCTCCCTATACGGCGCTGCTTCTGGCAAACCTGTTATAGCTGTTGCAGTTGGAACTGGAATTGCGGCCATGCGCCTTGACGATGAAGGAAATGAAAGGATATTTGGTGGTTGGGGGTTTACTGTTGCTGATCAAGGTAGTGGAGCCTGGATGGGTAAAAAGCTTGTTTCTACAACACTGGAACTTTTGGATATTGATCAAGCTGAAGATCCTTTGTCGCAATCAGTATTTAGCATTATAGGAAGAAATCGCAGTGAAATTATTCAATGGTTCAACAAGGCTACACCGGATTCGTACGCACGTTTCACATCATTGTTGACTGAAAACGCCGATATCAACGAACGAGCTTATGATGTCTTAAAACAGGCTGCAGCAGGTATAGAAAGGCTCATTTTTTCAGCATTGGATAGTAAAGCCTATCCTGTTGTTATAATGGGCGGTTTGGCAGATACAATAAAACCCTATCTGAGTGACATTATTCAGGCTCAGTTGGTTGCAACGGAAG
>JAOUOC010000133.1 GCA_029880585.1 Gammaproteobacteria bacterium | reverse complement strand
TGTTCATACCAATTACGAAATGATTGTTAATAATATGTCTACTGTAGGCGTTGCAACTCTCATACTTAATGTCGCTGCACTTGTTTTAGGTTATGCGCTTGCTCGAATCACTCAACTAAAGCATTCACAAACCGTTACCATCGGTTTTGAAGTTGGCATTCAAAATGGCACATTGGCATTAGTTGTGGCAGGTACATTACTACAAAACGAAACCATGATGATCCCTGGTGCATTGTATGGTTTGTTAATGTTTGTCACTGGCGCTGCATTCAGTTGGTGGGTTAATCGCTATAAGAAGTATATCTGAGTTGCGAGTTGCGAGTTGCGAGTTGCGAGTTGCGAGTTGGGAGTTGCGAGGTGCGAGTTGCGAGTTGCGAGTTGCGAGTTGCGAGTTGCGAGTTGCGAGTTGCGAGTTGCGAGTTGCGAGTTGCGAGTTGCGAGTTGCGAGTGAATTATAACGCCCCCTGAGCCTGTCGAAGGTTAGAAAGCAAACCTCTGTCACCTCGACTTCCACCCTATCATTTCAACAACGTTCCTGTCATCTCGACCGCAGTGGAGAGATCTCCAGCATTGCCAAACAAAAATAATTGTTATAGGGTGAAGAAATACTGAACAATGGACTTATTATATTTAACATGAAGATAATGAGCGTTAAATATTGAGAGAAAAGTATGGATAGCAACAGAAAGAAATCCTTATACAAAACCCTTGAAAAATTGCGACAACTCCCGAGAAAGCATGCTGATTTTTTTGATTGGCACAACAAAGAAACCAAAGAAAAATATCTTTGCGGTAAGCTTATGCATCACTTATTGGATGAAGGTGGAGAAAAATTTGAGTCATTGAGGATAGGAGAAAATCCCCCCGATTGTGTGGTAGAGATAGGTGGGGAAATAGTGGGCATTGAGGTGGTTGAGTTCGTCGATCAAAAAGCTATTGAAGAACAAATACGTAAAAAATCACTTTGGTCACATCAGCCGCCTTGGACGGAAGACATGGTTATGAGTAAGCTAAATAGTCTTATTCAGGATAAAAATAATCCAAGAGAAAAAGCAAATCTCAAAGAAAAGTACAAACGATATATTGTTTTACTTCATACTGACGAACCAGAGTTGGACGCCCAAGAGTTTGATAGATTATTTAACAGGGAATTATTGGAGGCCACTGATTTAGTTACAGAGGCACATATCATTTTTTCATATGACCCATCGCTCAAAAGATATCCGGTTATTAAGCTGTTCTAATACTCAACCGTTACTTTCACTGATACTTCGTCAAGAAACCGAAACACCTGAAAACATCTTGTTTCGTATAAAAACAAACATCCTTAAAGACAAAATAGCTGCAAATAGAGAAAACATTACCCAGCTATGAGCATCAAACTTATCCAGTGATTCCGGCAAATAGTTTCTGGCATAACCGAAAGAAAGGTAATAAATGCCAAATTTATGTAATACTTTCCAGACCTTTGGACCGACAAACTTTCTTGGTCCACTAAAGGTAGTAATAAACATCGCAAAGATAATCCCAAATGCAAATATTAACGGTAGATTTTCAATAATGTCAGGATTAAATGTAGGTTCGTAATAAAGTCGTAAAAAGATTAAGGATAAATGGGCGGTCATCACACCTGCGTAGGCTGACCCAATTAACGCACGATTAACCACCAGCATTTTGGTCCATGATACTTTCAATAACTGCTGTAACGGTCTGGCAACCAATATCACAATAAGAATAGCGAAGGAAAATCTGGCGCTGACTCTTAAGGATTGACGGATGGTTTCATCGCTAACACCATTGATAAGAAAATGTAATGCTGATGTCGTAAGAACCAATATCCCAAGAAACAGAAATGTATTAATTACCTTTTTATTATCCATTTTTTACTTTTACCCTAAGTGGATTTTTAGTCCAGTATAGAATAGCAAAAATGTCAGGATTAGTTTGTTAATTTTTTTCAAGGGGGGTCAGATGAACTTGAAAATTTCAAGTTCATCTGACCCCCTTGATTCTCCCTTGATTCCTCAACATGAATAAATTCATTGAGGATCTTTGCCGCTTTAATGTAGGATAAACAAAAAGCAAACAATAGAAAAAATGGATCAAATGAAAAAAATAGCAGTATTTGGAAAACCTGCTGGTGGAAAATCGACACTGAGCAAAAAACTGTCTGCCGTAACAGGTATTAAATTGTGCCCACTGGATTTAATTGAGTACAAGAAAAATGGTGAACGTGTTTCACAGGATATATATTCAAAAAAACATGCCGAGTTGATAGCTGCTGACAACTGGATAATTGAAGGTTTAGGAACTTTGGAATCTTTCTGGCAGCGTATTGATGCGGCGGATACCCTTATTTATGTAGATTTACCCTATTACGTTCACTACTGGTGGGTCACCAAAAGGTTATTGAAAAGCCCTTTTGTAAAACCTGAAGGATGGCCTGAGGGTAGTTCAGTTTTAAAAGGTACATTGGCTGGTTACAAATACCTTGGTTTATCTCGAAAGTTCTGGACACAGGAATTATTTGAAAAAATTCAGGATAAAGCAAAAGGTAAAAAGATATACAGGATTACTTCTGTCAGAGAACTGAATGATTTTGTTGCCAAGATCGAGAAAGTGGTTTAAGTTACTAGAAATATTAAAGAAAAGTGAACCAACTCTACAAAGAATTGCAAATTCCAGGAAGACGAATTGTGCTAGAAACAAGAAACGTATTTATTGATACACAATCTTTTGTGAAGGCAGGTCTCCATTTTGATAGTCCAGCTTTTAAAGCTTTTATGAAATATTGCGAAATCTGTGAGCTTTTTCATGTATCTACTAGTGTTGTTGAGCGTGAAGTAAAATCAAAGATTCAGTTGTCCGTTAAGGATGCAATAAGTGCCATCCAAACATTCCGAAGAAAAGCTCGCCTTCTTTCTTCTCTAGGTGATGAAAAAATTAAGGGGTTGTTTGAAGAAATTCCAGACGAAGATATATACAAGAAATCTGAAAAAGTATTTGATGATTTTATGGAATCTTGCGCTACAGAAATAGTAGAGGCCGATAACGTTGATGCGGAAGAACTACTTTCTCTCTATTTCAACAAAAAACCTCCGTTTGGGGATAGAAAGAAAAAAACAGAATTTCCAGACGCAATATCAATCTTATCATTGAAATCATATCTTCAGAATGATGAAAAAATTTATGTTGTTTCCGATGATGGTGATTTGAAATCTTATTGTGAAATAGACCACCAGTTTATTTCTGTAGAGTCATTGGATAAACTTCTCGATATTTATACGACTCATACCAATGTGAGACACGAACAAGTCAAGCAGTATTTCATCACAAACGAAACATCAATAAAGAACAAGATTACCAAGTTTTTAGAAGATTGTGATGTCTATAACAATTCAACCTGGGAAGATGCAGAAGTTGACGACGGACTAACTGTATTAAACTTGGGGAGTATTGAACCATCTGTTCTATATATCGACGATGAAGAGAGTCAGATCACTTTTGATATCGATGTTGATTTTGAGGTGACGGTAACTGGCCCAGACTTTAATAGTGGCATCTATGATCGAGAGGATGGGAAAATATACACATTTGATAGCACTTCAAGAACTAGTACTGTATCAACTACGTTTACTGTTGAGATATTTCTGTTCTATGAGTTTATTGATGGAGAGCTAGTTAATGCTGAAGATGAAGGCCTATATATTGAGGGAACAGCAGGCGGAATAGAGGTTGATATCGATGAAAATGAGCCTGATTGGTACTAAAAATTTAATACGTTCGTTAATTAGATCACCCACCAATTAACAGGGTGTTATATTGAAAAGAATTGGATTCTTAACCTCGATTAAAATCGGGGTCACAATAGAACTTCTCGTTCCTCACGCTCCTGCGTGGTAATGCACACCTGACTTGATATTTAACCCTCTCTCTAACTCTCTCCCATTTCATTGGGCGAGAGGATTTAATAGATTCCTGTTTTCACAGGAATGACACCCTTCGACAGGCTCAGGATACGGTTTACTTTGGTAGATTGCCGCGTCGCAAGCTCCTCTCAAAGATAGATAAAATGGCGGGAAACGCAAGCTATCCCGTCCTACCTGAAAAGATGGATTCTGGCCTTCGCCAGAAAGAAAAAAGAAGACCTCTCCACTTCGATCGAGGTGACAGACTTTTCTGCACAAAATTCCGAAAAACTGATACAATGCGAACACTTTTAACCATCAAATAGTCTTAACATTATGTCTTTTAAAAATTCAATTGCAGTGGTCAGCGGTGGCGCATCAGGCTTGGGTCTGGGCGTAGTTAATCGTATTGTTGAACAAGGTGGCAAAGTCGCCGTTCTGGATATTAATGAAGAACAA
This sequence comes from Gammaproteobacteria bacterium, assembly GCA_029880585.1. Classification (GTDB taxonomy): domain Bacteria; phylum Pseudomonadota; class Gammaproteobacteria; order Enterobacterales; family Kangiellaceae; genus Aliikangiella. Next base: position 2,787 of record JAOUOC010000133.1, on the reverse strand, counting down.
GGTCAGGCACTTGCCGAACAAAACCCTGATCAGGTCATTTTCATTAAAACCGACATCAGCAATGAAGAACAGGTTGATGCTGCGGTAGCTAAAGCAGTTGAAACATTTGGCAGTTTGAATCTTGCTGTTGGCTGTGCAGGCATTTTGGGCGCAGGCAGAATTGTCAGTAAAAAAGGTCCAATGCCTCTGGATTATTTCAAGAAGGTGGTTGATATCAATTTAATTGGCAGCTTTTTGCTTACTCGCGCAGCCGTCAATCATATGCAAAATAATGATCCGGTAGATGGAGAAAGAGGCGTTATTGTTCATACCGCTTCAATTGCTGCCTATGAAGGTCAATTTGGTCAAGTGGCCTACTCTGCCACCAAATCAGCTTTGGTTGGCATGATGTTACCTTTGGCAAGAGAGTTATCAAAAACTGGTATTCGAACCATGGCTATTGCACCAGGTAGTTTTGAAACGCCCATGATTGCCGATGTACCAGACAACATCCGAGAAGAATTGTGTGCAACCATTCCTTTTCCATCACGATTTGGTAAACCGGAAGAATTTGCTCAAATGGTTCAACAAATCGTTGAAAATCAAATGCTCAACGGTAGTACCATAAGATTGGATGGCGCAGCCAGACTTCAATAATTTTCAATTTCGTCTTTAGAAATTCTATTCACTTCTCAAGGATGAGAAGTCAAACCTGCTATTGCGAAAATAGATCAACTTTCGTTCAATTCAAAATTGCTCTTTACCTGCTATATGCTATCTTTTAAGTAAGCAGAATTTAAGTTTAACAGCAGCTTACAAAGCTTGTTTACCTTTAAATTAAAATCATTTCAATGCTCCAGAATACAAGGATTGTCAAAATGCGCTCCAAATTTAAAATGAGCCACAAATTACTCTTAATCATTATTGTTGGTATTATCGGATTCGCCTTTTCTGTTAGTTATAGCTATCTTGCCTCCAGCGGTATAAGAGATCAATTGACCCTTATTATTAATCAACATTATCCAGCGCTTGAAAAACTGGATAAAAGCATGGCAACACTTGAAACCACACATCAGAAGTTTATGGATGCCATAGCCGTTGGTGAAGAAAGCTATATCGAAGAGGCAAAACTGGAAAAACAATCATTTATTTTGCTGGCCAAAGAAATTGAAACCATTACTCAGGGCGAACTGCAAAGCCAAAACCTGATTTCGAATTATGAAACCTACTTTAATGAAGCCATAATCGTTACCAGAAAGGTGGATAACAATATTTTGTCATTTGCTCAAGTGAAGCAGATGGGAGAATCTTTAAATCAACATTATGTAAAAGTTGAATCTGCCATTGCAAGTGACAGAGAAAACTATTACCAGAAATTCACCTCAACCATCAAGCAGGCTCAATTTACAGCAGAAAATGCAGTTTCTTCAGGGCTGGCAATCGGATTATTAACTTCTTTAATACTTTTAATCATAGGTATGTTGGTATTTGGCTCTGTCACCAAAAGTGTAAAACAATTGAATACCTCTTTTGATACCTTTGCTTCTGGTGGCAATGATTTAACCCAACGCATTTCAGTAAAAGGCAACGATGAAATTGGGCAGCTCGCCATGAGTTTTAATCAGTTTGTTGAGAAGGTTCAATCAGTACTTTCCGAAGTGGCTGAAGCAACCAATTTGCTAACCTCCTCCAGCCAAAATATGTCCAATGTCTCTCAATCCAGTTGTCAGGGCATTCAAAGGCAACAGGATGAAACTCAAACCGTATCCGCAGAAATGAGCAAACTGGACCAAACTGTCAAATCGATTGCTGTCAATGTTAATAATGCCACAGGAACCATGCATTCAGCCCTTGATTTGTCTGTTGAAGGAAAACAGGTGCTAGGTAAAACAGTAAACTCTATTTCGGATTTGGCCAATTCCGTTGAGCAATCTGATCAAATGATTCAGGTTCTGCAAAAAGACAGTGAAAACATAGGCTCTGTACTGGAAGTTATTAAATCCATTGCTGATCAAACTAACTTGCTTGCACTGAATGCAGCCATAGAAGCAGCCAGAGCCGGAGAATCTGGTAGAGGTTTTGCTGTAGTGGCAGATGAAGTCAGAACGCTTGCTATTAAAACGCAGGAATCCACCAGTGAAATTGAATCTATCATCGAACAGTTTCAACACTCAACCTCTCAAGCAGCCAAAATTATGTCTCAGGGACAAAAGCAGGCATTGGATACCGTATCATTAGCTACCGAAGCTGAAGAAAAATTGTCTCAAATAAATCAAATTGTTAATGAAGTTAAAAACTTGATTGACGATATTACCGAAATAACCAAACAACAAACTATGGTTGCCAATATGGTTGATTCAAATATTGTTTCTATTAATCAGTTAGGGTTTGAAACAAGCGATGGTGTTAACAAAACTCATCAGGTTTCTCAGGAAATTGCTGTTCAAAGTCAGAATCTGAGTAATATTATTGCTCGCTTTAAAATATCCTGAGAAATTTAAAATATCATGAGTGACTGGTATATAGAACTGGCTTTAAAGCGGGAGTTTTACGCAAAAGCTGGCACCACCCAGCACACTATCAGAAACACTAATTTCACCGCGGTAATTTTTGACAATATCCATTACAATGGAAAGTCCCAGACCTTGACCTTCTGCTTTTTGATCAAGCCTTTTTCCTCGGTCAAGAATGGCTTTACGTTTATTTTTAGCGACACCTTTGCCATCATCTTCAACAGTAATCACTAGAATTTCATCAAGCTGAGAAATATTGATCTGAACTTGCGACCTGGCCCACTTACAGGCATTA
>JAOUOC010000132.1 GCA_029880585.1 Gammaproteobacteria bacterium | reverse complement strand
CATTTTTCTTTTTTCCATAGGTATGGAGAATAATACCCAGGTTCCCTTAAATCTTTCAATTTCTTTTCTGATTAACGCTATCGCTACTTCTTCAGTACGCGCAACACAAGGCCCCAACATATTAAGTGCAGGATGTTTTACCGAGATCATAAATCCTTCAATATTCTTTTGGTCATTTTCATATATCGAAGCATGAAGCGCTCCGCGAGGATTCTCAATGGCATAACGGTAATCAATTTCGCGTTTTATACCACTGACCTCCATTTCAATATCACCCATTGCACCTATATCAGAAATTACCGCATCTCGTACCTTTTCTTCTCCTGAAACCTTCACGTCACCGATCCCTTCATCAGGAACATTGATAACCATATCATGATAAGTCACACGAGGAATAAAACCAGCACGATTATATAGTGAAAAAGAGTCCATATTGATGGCGCTGCTCACCAATCGACAGGACTTATAATCATTTTCTCTTGTATAGTCGAGAATATAGTTAACCAACTGCCTACCGACACCTCTACCACCATAGTTTGGATGTACACTCATAATTCCTAGTGATACATGATGTTCTCGTGGATGATAAAAACAGGAGCCCATCATTCTTCCGGTTTCAGGATCGAAAGATGCAATACTGCATCCAGGCGTCAAGTCATTATAGATATCATAAAAAATTGAGGTTTCTTGTGGCGAACAGCCAAAATAATCCTTTCCCCAGCCATGTTTCCAGTACCATGCATTAAATGATGAATATAGCAAGTCTGCATGCTCTGGAACATCCTTACTTTCAAGTGGACGTAGTATTTTGTTCATCTTCACTACAATTGCCTCCTTTCATAATTACAGAGATGAATGCTAGATTAATTATTAGCCTAGTTAAAATATAATTCCAGTTTTTAGGATGCTTTTTAGTTCAAAATATTTTACCGAGTCTAGTCGATAGAATATTTTCCTGTCTTTATGTGAATTAGAATAAATATTTAAGATTTGATTCATGAAAATAGGATTTAAGAGCATTATCTAGTCGGAAAGACACTATGCAGAATGCGATATATTGTAGGGGCGTACCCATGTGTACGCCCGTTGAAATGATTAGATGATAGACACAAGGGTCTACCCCTACATAAGATTTGGAATGATAAAATTATCGCTTTTCAAACAACGCAATAGACTCAACATGAGTGGTATGAGGAAACATATCCATCACGCCGGCTTTAACCAGTCGATAACCATGCTTAACCAGCTCACCTGTATCACGCGCCAATGAAGCCGGATTACAGGAAACATAAACGATTTTTTCAGCACCAAATTTAACAATATTATTGATCACTTCCAGCGCCCCGCTACGTGCCGGATCAATCAGAATTTTGCTATATTGTTTTTGATTCCACGGTTCTTGCGACAAATCTGACGTTAAATCAGCCTGATAAAATTCAACATTGGAAAGATTATTGTGTTTGGCATTTTCAGTGCCGCGATCAACCATAGTTTGAACACCTTCAACACCCACAACAAATTTGGCTTTAGTTGCCAGCGGAATAGTAAAGTTACCCAAACCACAGAAAAGATCGAGCACACTGTCTTCCGGTTGAACATCAAGCAAATCAATGGCAAAAGGCACCATCAAACGATTAATGCTGGCATTAACCTGGGCGAAATCCAGCGGTTCCTGTTTTAGTTCAACATTAAAATCTTCAAGTCGATAGGTTAATTGCGCTGCTTCATCTTCAATTGGCCAAAGCCTTTCAATACTATCAGGGCCTTTGGGTTGCAAATAAACCACAACTTCATGTTCCTGTGCAAAATCAAACCAGAGTTTGCGATCATTTTCTGATAAGGGTTTTAAATGACGCACAATCAGGGCCTGCTTGTCATCGCCACTGCCCACTTCAATTTGTGGAATAAACAAACGACCATCCATTTGATCAATTAATTCACTCATTGGTTTAAGTAAATTAGAAACAGGTTCAATAAGTACAGGACAAGATTCAATTTCAGTCAGATAATTTGAATACTTTTCTCGAAAACCGATCAAGGTCTTCTCTTTTTTAATCACATACCTGACACCCAATCTGGCCTTGCGGCGATAACCCAAAACATCGGCCTGCAAAGGTGGCAACCATTCATCAGGTAAGCTATTGGCAAAATGCTCCAGTTGCTCTTTTAAAATGGCTTGCTTATGTTCAATTTGCGCCTGATTACTCAAGTGCTGCATACTACAACCACCACATACAGCAAAGTGTTGGCATGGTGGCTCTACTCTCGATTCACTGGCTTCAATAACCTCAACAGTCTTGCCCTCGTCATACTTTCCTTTTTGACGAATGTACTGCATTTCAACCACTTCACCAGGCAAAGCACGGTCGACAAAAACCGTTTTGCCATCAATCTTGCCAATTCCACGACCTTCATGAGATAAGCTATCGATAGATATTCGAACTGGATCGGCAGGTAATGCCTTTCTTTTGCGGTAACCTCTGGCCATAAATAAAACTAATCTTTTAGGTTAATGAAAAAAAACGAAGTGTTAAATTGAAGGCCATTCAGTAGCAGCAATCAGTGTTTCCACAATTGCCTGCAAACCTTTGGCATCATCTTGATTAAAGCGAGATAAAACAGGACTATCAATATCCAAAACGCCAACCACCTTGTCATCGACAATGATCGGTAACACAATTTCTGACTCGGAAGCTGCATCACAGGCAATATGTCCGGGAAATTGATGAACATCACCAACAACCTGAATCTCACGACTGGCAGCAGCTGTTCCACAAACGCCCTTCCCTGATTCAATATGAACACAGGCTGGTTTGCCATGAAAAGGGCCTAGTAACAGATTGCCATCTTTTTGTGTCAGATAAAAACCGACCCAGTTTATGTTTTCCAGATATTGATTTAACAACGCACTGGTTTGACTTAGATTGGTTACCCAGTTGGTTTCACCCGTTAACAAACCTTTCAATTGTTGATTTAAATCTCGATAAAATGTGTCAGACAATTTAAAAGTATCCTGTATAAATCAATGTTTAAATATGGTGGGCATTCTAATCTATTTCTTCAGCTACTGAAATAATCAAAGCTCAAAATAGCCATATTTAATTAAATAACCATCTCTTATGTGATTTAAACTGGAAGTTAAAGGCATTCAAGGTTAAGATCGCCCACTTTAACAAGTTTCATAGAATCGAGGTTGTAACGCCTCAAAACAAGAGAAATATCCGGAGTTAATTTCAATGGCAAAGTATTGGTCCATTGCTGACATATTGTCAGGAAAGGCAAAAGTTGACGACGAAGTTGTTGTCAAAGGTTGGGTAAGAACAAGAAAAGATTCCAAAGCGGGCTTTTCATTTATTAATTTGCATGACGGTTCATGCTTTGATCCCATTCAGGTAATTGCCAATAATAATTTATCCAATTATGAATCCGATATTTTAAAAGCCACAACAGGCTCATCTATGGCAGTCACTGGCAAACTGGTGGCCAGTCAAGGCCAAGGCCAATCTTTTGAAATTCAGGCAACTGAAATTGATGTTTTAGGTTTGGTAGATGATCCTGCCAGCTACCCTATTCAACCCAAGCCTCACACCATGGAGTTTTTACGCTCGGTTGCTCACTTGCGTCCAAGAACCAATGCCATTGGTGCCGTCACACGAGTAAGAAACTGTTTGGCGCAGGCTATTCATCGTTATTTACATAGCCAACAATTTAACTGGATACATACCCCGATTATCACCGCCAGTGATTGTGAAGGTGCTGGTGAAATGTTCCGTGTCAGCACACTGGATCAAACCAACTTGCCACTAACAGACAAGGGTGCAATCGATTATTCACAGGATTTCTTCGGTAAAGAAGCCTTTTTAACCGTATCAGGTCAGTTGAATGTTGAAACCTACTGTTTGTCCATGTCAAAAGTTTATACCTTTGGCCCAACATTCAGAGCTGAAAACTCTAACACCAGCCGTCATCTGGCAGAATTCTGGATGGTAGAACCTGAAATTGCATTTGCTGATTTAAATGATAATGCCGACCTGGCTGAATCCATGTTGCAATATATATGCAAAGCTGTTTTGGATGAGCGTGGAGATGATCTGGCATTCTTTAATCAACGTATTGATAAAACAGTTATTGAACGATTGGAAAGTATCGTTAACAACCAGTTTGAACGCATGAATTATTCTGATGCCATCGATATTTTGCAAAAGTCAGGCAAGAAATTTGAGTTCCCTGTTGCATGGGGAACTGATCTGCAATCCGAGCACGAAAGATATTTGGCTGAAGAGCACGTTGGCAGACCAATCATTTTGATGAACTACCCCAAAGACATTAAAGCCTTTTATATGCGTATGAATGACGATGAAAAAACCGTAGCGGCAATGGACATTCTGGTTCCAGGCATTGGCGAACTTGTGGGTGGCAGTCAACGCGAAGAGCGTTTGTCAGTTCTGGATAGCAGAATTGATGAAATGGGACTACCAAAAGAAAATTACTGGTGGTACAGAGATCTGAGAAGATATGGCACCGTACCACATGCCGGTTTTGGTTTGGGCTTTGAAAGAATGGTTGCTTATGCTACAGGTATGCAAAATATTCGAGATGTTATCCCCTTCCCTCGCACACCTGGCAGCGCAGAATTTTAGAATTAAACTTCTGAACCCAAACATCAATATTGCTAGTGATAGCACCTATAATTCGTTTCACTGGAGTCGGTAAATCCGGCTCCACAAAATTCTGATTGCATCATCACTTTTACTAAACAGCCGGATTGGTATATCATCTGCTATAACCATGTAAAAAATAAGCAGCCGGAAGTTCATGAACAAAAAAATGCTATCTCATCTGGTTATCAAAACCGCAAAGGTTCGAAATCAACTATTCAAAACCTGTTTCAGTTTATTGTTAGTCATTGTACAAATATCTGTTATTTCCGCCCAGACTCAATCAAATTCTGATGGCAATAAGCTTCAAGCTGCCAACAATAATCAGAATAGCGAGCCTCAAAGAAACTTTAATGTCTTTTTCTCTGCAAATGATGGTATGACTAACAGAGCCGATCTTATTTCGCAAAAATTTGAATCCAACTTCGAAAACACAAATGTGGTATTAACCAATACCGATCAGTTGGCCCCTCTTGATATAAAAAATCAAATTAGATCTGATGATAATGCTTGTGTTGTATCAGTTGGTGTTAAAGCAACAGAAGCTGTATTGGCTACACGGGAAAAAATAAAGGTATTCAGCACTGAATTACCACGCATGCATCTGGATAAGCTCAGGCAAATGTATCAACAATTTAACATCGATTTAACCGGCATTTATCAGGAACAAAGTTTTGAACGTCAACTTAAACTGATCAAGGCAATTAATGACAAAACTGAAAGCGCCCATTTATTTTTGGGCATGTCCGACAAATACTATTTGCAGGAATTTAAAAGAACAGCTGAAGATAATCAGATTGAATTACATTACCGCATTTTGCAACCATCCAGTTCGATTAGTAAATATCTGGATTTAAACAGTAATAGTAGTATGTTGATTATCACCAACAATGAAAAAGTCTATAAGCCATATCAAATTGAAGAACTGGTAAAAATTGCTTTTGAAAAACAATTATACCTCATAGGTAACAAATTTCAGGATGCAGAAAATGGCAGTTTAATTGCAATTTACACACCTGAAGACAAACTTGTAGACGAGATTTCTGAAAGCGTAAGTGCTTATTGTTTACAATATCAAACGATTCTTCCGAATTATGCAAAAAGCTTTGCCCTTGCTGTCAATAAGAAAATCAATCAAAATATGGCCATTGAAGAATTGGATGGTGACAAACTGATGGAAGCTATGCGCCAAATGGAAAGCAAAAATGAATGAATGGGGTATCAGAACGCGGGTACTATTGATTGCATTAGTGCCGGCCTTAATTGTTGCAACCTTGATGGGGATTTACTTCACCGCATCACGTATCAATGATCTGGGTGAATCCCTGAAAGAAAGAAGTCAGACAATAGCACATTACCTCGCACAAACTGCTGAATATTCAGTTTTATCAGCCAATTCCAGAGCACTGGAGAAATTGGCAAATTCGGCTCGTGACGGTGATGATGATATTCTAGCTATAGCTCTTTTTGACAAAAATAATATTTTATTTGCCAAATCTGGCACCAATCATCTGGTTGAAAAGCTGGCAACTCAATCAGATATACCCACAAGTCCAACAACAGAATTATTTGACGATGGTCTGATTACTCGTACACCTATTATTAGTCAACCCTACAGCCAGACACAATTGCAATTTGCTACACCTAAAAATAATACAAATGTTATTGGTTATGTAGCCATTTATATGACCACTCAAAATGCACTTTTGAGACAATATCAGACTATCGGCACCGCAATGTCTATTCTTCTTGTAGGTATCATTCTGGCAGGCTTGTTAGCCAAAAGAATGTCTCGTTCAATTACCAACCCGATTATTCAGATTGCAACAGCAGTAAAAAAGATAAAAGAAGGTCATCTTAAAGTTAATATTCGAACTCGAGCAAAAGGAGAGCTGAAAACACTTGTCGATGGCTTTAATGATATGAGTCAGTCTCTCTACGAGGCCAATGAAGAGATGCAAATGGCCATAGAACAGGCCACAGCCGACCTCTACGAAACCAATGAAGCCCTTGAAATGCAAAATGTGGAATTGGATATGGCTCGCAAACAAGCGATTGAAGCCAATCAGGTTAAGTCAGAGTTTTTGGCTAATATGAGCCACGAGATCAGAACGCCGATGAATGGTGTTATCGGCTTTACCAATCTGCTTCTCAGAACTTCCTTGAACAACAAGCAGGAAGAATATCTGACTACAATTAAAAAATCGGCAAACAGTCTGCTTTCTATTATTGATGATATTCTCGATTTCTCAAAAATTGAAGCAGGCAAGATGAATCTTGAAAAACGCCCTATCAATATTGTTGAGCTGGTAGATGAAGTTTTGAATCTGCTTGGTCCAAGCGCTCAAACCAAAAACATAGAGCTGATGAGTATTGTCTATCAGGATGTTCCGCATAACCTGATGGGTGACTCGGTCAGGATATCGCAAATCCTAACCAATTTAACCAACAATGCGATCAAGTTTACTAATGATGGGTCAGTTCAAATTCAGATCATACTTGATGACGAAGGTGCCAATTCAGTTCGATTGAAAATCAAGATAATTGATACA
>JAOUOC010000023.1 GCA_029880585.1 Gammaproteobacteria bacterium | reverse complement strand
CGAACTGAACACTCACTAACTTAATCGTTAATCATATCAAACCTTTGGGGCAATTTCTTACAAAAATTTCAGTTTTTTCCTCTGTTTTTTAACGCACTGACAAGGCAAACTCGTTAAAAATATTTCATAAAAATGATGCATATTCAAAAAGTATAAAAGGAGAATATCAAATGGATTTGATAACCACTTGGCCAAAAGAGGAAAGACCGCGGGAAAAGTTGTTAAATAAAGGTGCAAGATCGCTGACAGATGCAGAATTACTGGCCATATTTCTTCGAACAGGCACACATGGAAAAAACGTGATCGATTTATCACGTGAAATTATTCAGCATTTTGGTGGTTTGAAGAAGTTGATGGCTGTTTCGCAAAAGGATTTTTGCCAATTTAAGGGATTGGGACAGGCCAAGTATGTGCAATTGATGGCAAGTATTGAAATGACACAACGTTATCTTGCTGAAAGTCTGAATCAGGGAAGTGCTCTGAAAAATCCTGATGAAGTAAAAAGATACCTTCAGGGGTATTTGACTGAAAGAAAAAATGAAGTGTTTGCAGTAATGTTTTTGGACAATCAACACAGGGTGTTAAAGTACGAAGAATTATTTTTTGGAACTATAAACTCTTCTTCAGTACATCCCAGAGTCATCGTACAAAAGTCGCTTGCGTATAATGCAGCAGCAATTATTATTGCTCACAATCATCCTTCAGGTATTGCAGAACCGAGTTTGTCAGATATCAGGCTAACAAGCACCTTGCAGGAAACTCTGGAAGTGGTTGATGTCAGGTTACTGGATCATATGATAGTGGCAGGAAATCAGGTGATATCTTTGGCGGAAATTGGAAAACTGAATTGCCGTACTTGATGAAAGCACGGCATCCAAAAGATAAACGGTTTTATCAGCTGAATAATTTCAATCAGAAACAATATCGATCAGGAGAATAACCTTGCAAGCTTTAAACATTGACCCCATTTTCATCAAGCCAATTTTTGACATTGGCATAATTAAAAATCCAGTCACTGAATTCACTGCCTTCCTGTTCAACGGGCATACCTTCCTTGATCCAGTTTGAAATATTATGTTCCTCGGTATCCAAAACACTTGCCAAGGCTTCAATTCCAACAATTTGGTCATTTTCAGATATGTTCAAGTCCCCATTATACAGTGAACGATTTTTCCTTCTCTTCGCCTGACGTAAATAATTAGAACTTTTCATGATTCCCTCATGTGTATAACTATCCTCATATAACTATAGACTATTTGTGATTTTATGCAGATTTATTAATCAATATTTTGCACTTGTCATTAAAATAAAATTGTTCCAAATTTCATCTACGATGAGTGTTTGATTGAGACTCAGTAAAACCATAATTGTGTGAGTTGATGATAGAGTTTTTTCATTACTGAAAACCGGGATTGACTAAATTCAATACTGCTCTTTTGTTGATAATCGTTAATAAAAGCAATTTCATGTTCAGGAGACAAACCAAAGTTGTAAGAAAAACCGGCAAGGTCAAAAACAGGGTCGCCTATACAAGCATATTCCCAGTCAATCACACAGATATCCTTATCTCTTAATAATACATTGGTTGGAGAAACATCGTTATGACAAAAGCAGGAAGGTTTGTATTCTATTGAACATAATCTGGCCTGGCTGGCGTGATTTTCTATTAATGAACGCATATCAGGTCGCTTGTTAAGAGCTTCATGTTTGTAGTTGTCGATATGAGTGTTCATATCCAGGGTTTTCATATTGGTGTTTGAATCAATTTCTATCCGATGCAGGTCAGCAAAAAACGCCACACATTGCTGTTGAATTTCATCAAACTGGCTGGCATCAATAAAGTGTGATGCCTGCTCAATCCAGAGAAATAAATTAATTGATGGAGATGAATAAATTGGCAAGTGAAGCCATTTTTGCATGGACGGTAATTGCTTCAAAAAATCATAAATTTGATTGGTTTGTAACAACGGCCGTTTTTGTTCAGTATCATCACTCGAAAATTGAACAAACAGCTCTTGCTTGTTAAAAGTTAAATGAAAGTTATTCTGCGACAATCCAATGCCAACTTTTTTCCAGCTGGATTTATCATGTAAAGAGTGAAGATCGATATCAAGAGAGGATAAAGCATAGACCAGTTCACTCCAGTTTTCAGAAGAACTTATCCACCATTCTGGTTTACTCATTCTGTCGGGCATAATGATGTTTCCATTTTATCCAACCTAGCCAGGCCAATCCAAGGTAAATCAGAAACAGAAGACTGGTTAGTGCCAATCCTTTTTGCAAGTACAAGTAAATACTAACGCTGTCTATAATGAGCCAATATAACCAGTTTTGCAATACCTTTTCGGCAACCATAACGGTAGTGAGTATTGCAAACCAGGTGGTAAACGAATCCAGATAGGCATAATCCTGACTGGTGTAGTTGTTTAATAACCAGCCAGAAACGATAGAAATAGCCAGTGTAATAAAAATCAATATCAAATGGTATTGTGAAGACCAGCTGACAATAGCCTTTGTATCGGCAAGATGTTCACCATTACGCCAGCGAAACCAGCCATAAATTGCCATCACCAGATAGAAAATATTGAGTGCTGATTCCATGTATAAATTCACATCAAAAAATAAAAATATGTAAATCGCAGTACTAAAAAATGCGGCTACCCAACACCAGATATTTTCTCTGATAGCAAGTATCAAATAAGCCAGAGCCAATATCACCGCCAGCCACTCCCAAACAGAAGTGGCGGCAAGCTGGGCTAGAAATTGGTTAACAAAGTTATCCATTTTCTGGCCTGACATCGCCATTAAGGATTTTAACGATAAAGACCTGTCTGCCATAAGTGGTGAATGAGTATTGAACAATCTCATTTAATAGTTGCATAACAATGTTGCACTCACCAAAAATTTGAGTGCTCATGGTATTGGTTTTACAGACAATATTTTCTGCGCTATTGAGTCGCTTAACAATGTCCTTAATAATGGATAAAAAATTATCATCCAGTGGATACAAACTCATTTCAATTGAAATATTCATAATGATAACCTCGTTTAAAATTCAAAGTTGGCAGTGATACTCACTACTCTCGGTTTTGCAAATTGATAATAGGCTTCAGTTTCATAAAATTTTCTCGGATCATTGCCAAAACTACCAAAACCACGTGTTTTAATATCCTGATCCGTCATATTATGAATTACAAGATTAATGTTCCAATCTTCCTCATGATAGGCGAGGCCAGCATTAAATATTTCATAGGTATCTGATTTTTCTTCGTGTCTGTCAGAAAAATAGAAGGCATCCTTCCCTTGAGTTTCAAAATTAACTGTCCAGTTATTGCCGATAAAATAATTTATACCAATCGTGAATTGATAGGATGGCGCATGTGCTTGCTGACGACCATCCATATTATATGGAACTGGTGGATTTGCTGCCAGGTCGGCATTGACGTGAGTAAAGCTGTTAAAGTCTTTAAATTCGGCTTTTAGTAAACCAAGGGAGGCATAAAAATTAATATCCTGATCAGCTTGCCATTGGCTTTCCAGTTCAAAGCCAAGGTTTGTGCCTTTTGCAGCATTGGTCAAATAATCTGTAAAGCTACAAGGACAAAGCCCTCCATCCTGTATGGTGGTTCCATCTGCAACTGATCTCACAATTGATTGTTTGATCTGAATATCTTCTCGATCCTGATAAAAAATTGCTGCGGAAAGGGTTAAACGATTTTCAAGCCACTGACCTTTTATACCTGCTTCATAATTCCACATAAATTCAGTTTGATATTCTCGATCCAGTGTTAAAAGATTGCCATCAGTGTTAAATCCGCCTGCTTTGTAACCTCTGGAAATCAATGTGTACAACATTCTGTTTTCGGCGTATTGATACTGGATAGAAAATTTTCCACCCCACAGGTTTTCATCCGGGTTAAAGGCCGCCAGATTGCTATCAATGTAATCAGCAGTTCGGTTTTCTGTTCGCAATCCCATAACCAGTGAAAGATCTTCAGCTATCGGGTATTGGTATTGTCCATAGAGGGCTGTGTTATCGGTTTGATAACGACTACTAAAATCACTTGCTGCATAGGTATAAACTCGCAGTAGATCGACTTGTTGTGTTCGATGGTACCAGCCAAGAGTCCAGCTGGAATCTTCGTCAGAGGAATTGGAGCTTAATCTGAGATCAATGCTTGTATTTTTGTTATCTCTGAGGTAATTATCGAAAGAGGCATACCACCAGTCAAATCCCCACAAAGCCGAATCACATGCAGTACCATCACAAATGCCAGGATGACTCCAGTCTTCATCATAGCCATAAGCCAGCTCGGAATCAGCATTACTAATATTGGCTTGAAATGTCATTTCATTATTCAGTTGCAAATTAAACTTGAAGGCTAGTGCATGGGTTTTTTGTTTGTCATGCCCTGGGTTGTCCGAGTAGGTATTTCTGTTTGAATCCAGACTAAATGCATCATAGCCATTATCAGCATCAATTATCATTAGATGAGAGGAAAAAGCGAAATCCCTGTTGTTGTCATAATAGTAATTGGCTCTCAGACTTTGTTCATCAATGTTGTTGGTATCTTCGCGATTGAGGAACAGGTTTTTCGTATAACCATCAGTTTGATATTGCCCAATAGCAAGGCGAATGCCAGAATCTTCATCAAGAGAATTACTGACAACCAGCGAAGCTGATTGGCCGCCAAAGGATTCAATACCAAAGCCGACAGAGGAATAGTCATCATCGCTCGGTTTATTTGTGACGATGTTAATCAAGCCAGCTAATGCATTGGCGCCATACAATGTACCTTGTGGGCCACGCAAGATTTCAACCTGTGCGACATCAAGCATGGTGGCTGCAGTTGCTATTCCGGTCATATCAATCCCGTCAATCATAACCCCAACAGAATGATTTACCGGCTCTACAAATTCACTGCGTTCACCTACGCCACGTATTTGAATAAATCTTCCACGAGAAGCGCCTGTAGAAAAATTAACATTAGGGATTAGATTAAATAATTGCTCAAGGTGCTCAGCATTTCTTTGCTTGATGGCATCATCATTAATAACACTGACACTGTTTGCCAGTTTAAGCGGTGATTCTGCTTGTAGTTCAGCTGTAACCAGAATCACATTTTCATTCACAAAACTATCTGATGGATCAGATTCGTTTGCATATAAATTAAATACAGGTGATAAAGATAAAATTGATAACAATTTTAAAATATGTTTCATTTGGTGATCTCCAATAAAAAGCTAAAAACCTTGATAAATAATCAAGGTTAAAATGGAGATCCGGTTGGACGATTTTCAGGATCAGCAATATTAAGTTTTAATACTGCTGAGCGGAAGCGGATGATAAAAGAAATTAATTTTATCAAAATCGACTGCCTGTCCCTACGCCGGCACTATCCGGATCAGGTTCAAAGGGTTTTACGATGCTGATAAGACAATCTCAAATCAGGACGAAATCTCAGGCCTTAATGGCCACCCCTCAGGATTCAGCGATATTATAACCTACAAATAATGATTTTTTGCAAATAGTTTGACTTTAATGTTACGTCTAACCCTTAAACTGAGGTAAAATCGCGGTTTGTGGCAATAAGCCAAACTTAACAAGTTTTAACTGATTAAAAATAGAGAAAGCAAAATCCATGAGCAGTGAAGAGATAAAACCTTCCAACTTTATTAGAAACATTATTGAAGGTGATTTGTCATCCGGCAAACATAATCATGTTCAAACCCGTTTCCCGCCAGAACCTAATGGTTTTTTGCATGTAGGACATGCCAAATCCATTTGTATTAATTTTGGTTTTGCTCAGGATTATCAGGGGCAGTGTAATTTGCGTTTTGATGATACCAACCCTGCCAAGGAAGAAGATGCTTATGCTAAAGCCATTGCCGAGGATGTCAAATGGTTGGGTTTTGAATGGTCAGGTGAGATTCGTCATGCGGCTGACTATTTTGACAAGCTTTACGATTATGCAGAGGAATTAATCAATAAAGATCTGGCTTATGTGGATGAATTGACAGCCAATGAAATGCGTGAATATCGTGGTACCTTGACTGAACCAGGCAAAAACAGTCCACACAGGGAACGACCCACTGCCGAGAGTCTGGATTTGTTCAGACGAATGAAAGCAGGTGAGTTTGAAGATGGTGCAATGGCCTTGCGTGCCAAAATTGATATGGCTTCACCTAACATGAATATGCGAGATCCTGTGATTTATCGTATCAAGCGTCAGCATCATATTCGTACTGGTGACAAGTGGTGTATCTATCCAACTTACGATTTTACCCATTGTATTTCGGACGCCCTGGAAGGTATTACCCATTCTCTTTGTACGTTGGAGTTTGAAGATCATCGTCCGCTTTATGATTGGGTGCTGGATAACATCACCATTGAGTGTCATCCACAGCAAATTGAGTTTTCAAGGTTAAATCTGGAACACACCATTACCAGTAAACGGAAACTGAACCAGTTGGTTGTCGAAAATCACGTTGATGGTTGGGATGATCCGCGTATGCCGACTATTTCCGGCATGAGAAGACGTGGTTTTACACCAGCTGCCATTCGTGATTTTGTCAAAAGAACCGGGGTGACAAAAAAAGTTCATACGGTTGAAATGAGCCTGTTGGAAAATTGTGTACGTGAAGATTTGGACAAATCAGCACCAAGAGCCATGGCCGTATTGCGTCCTTTAAAAGTTACATTAACCAATTACCCTGAAGGAAAAGTAGAAGAATTATCCGCGCCTAATCATCCCAATGATGAGGCAATGGGCAAAAGAACGCTCTATTTTGATAAAACCTTGTATATTGATCAGGCTGATTTCAGAGAAGAAGCGAATAAAAAATACAAGCGTCTGGTTTTGGGAAAGGCGGTCAGATTAAGAAATGCCTATGTGATTACCTGTAATGACGTGGTAAAGGATGAAAGCGGCAATATTATAGAGCTACTTTGCACCTATGATGAAAACACATTGGGTAAAAACCCTGAAGGCTACAAGCCAAAAGGCGTTATCCATTGGGTCAGTGCTGAGCATTCAAAGCCTGCAACAATCCGTTTGTATGATCGATTATTTAATGTGCCCAATCCTGGTTCAGCTGAAGACTTTTTATCGACTATCAATCCTGATTCTTTAGAAGTATTAAAGGAATCTCGAGTGGAAATGAGTCTTGAACAAGCCAAACCTGAGCAAGGATTTCAGTTTGAGCGGGAAGGTTATTTTTGTGCTGACAGACTCGAGCATACAGCTGGCAATCTGGTGTTTAACCGTACGGTCAGTTTGAAAGACAGTTGGGCAAAGATTGAAGCGAAAGAAGGAAAATGAGAACTAGCAGATTTAGGTAGCAGGAATATATTGTATATTTAGTGCATGGAAGTTTTGATATTGCGGGATTAATATAATGAATAAATATAGCCCTGAATTGCAAGCACCTTTTATAAGAAAAAAAATTTTTTCCAAATTAACAAAATCCAACTCTGGTTGTATTGGTATTAGCGCGCCTTCATGTAGTGGAAAATCTACATTAGTTCAAAGTTACCTTGATTCAATTGATTGTACCAATATATGGTTTAATCTTCGGCCAGAAGATAATCACCCACGTATATTTTTAGTAAATCTTATACAATCCATTCCAGCGCCTATCAGAAAAGAAATATATCCACCAACTTCTTACACAGAACTAAACTATGAAGCATTTATTCAATATGTGTTATCTAAAGTCATTTTGCATTCTGACAAACCGGTCTACCTCATTCTTGATGATTTTGGAGTATTGGACAAGCAGAAACTGACTTATCACATAGCGCGCAATGTAATTAAAGGCATGCAAACAAAAGTGAAAACTTTTGTAATTGAAACATCATCTTCTCCAACAGATTGGTTGCTTGAATTGATCGAACAACCTTTAATTTTAAATTGGAATGATTTCAGATTTGATAAAAATGAAGTGGCAGAATTTGTTAGATATAAGGGAATCAAAAGCTTATCTACTGAAGAGATTAATAATATATACAGAAGAAGCAATGGCTGGATTAGTGAAATATTGCTGGAATTATCCTTGGAAACAGGGTTGTCCGATTTAAATATTTCTGGAAGCGAATACATAACAGATGAATATGTAAATACTAATCTTAACAGGATAATGCGTTCACTGGGTGAGCGTGATGATTTACTTAACCTATCCATGTTGGCGCTCACAGAAAAATTTGACCTTGGCATGGTTAATAATCTCGATAGAAAAGAAGCCAGAGCCATTGCGAAAACAATAATTAATCAATCTCTTTTTGTCAGTAAAATTCAAGACAGTAGTAATTTTGTGTTTCATCAGGCTTTTAAGAAACAGTTGTTATTACTTTTGTCAGAAAATAATAAAGATAAATTTTTTCTTCCCTACACAACAAGTGCGATTGATATAGCGTTGAAAAAAAATGATATTGCAACTGCTATAGCTCTGGCACTGATTGCTGAAGACTGGAGTACTGTAATAAAGTTGGTACTTGAGAATGCTGAGCAATTCATTGGGGAAAATAAGCAAGATTTGGTTTGTGGCTGGATTGAAGGCATACCGGAAGAGTTGTCAAAGAAGAATGGGTGGCTGCTATATTGGTA
Organism: Gammaproteobacteria bacterium; assembly: GCA_029880585.1. Lineage (GTDB taxonomy): Bacteria > Pseudomonadota > Gammaproteobacteria > Enterobacterales > Kangiellaceae > Aliikangiella. Next base: position 12,601 of record JAOUOC010000023.1, on the reverse strand, counting down.
TGCTTCTGGCAAGTTATCAATGGAAGATAAAGCGGCATACCCTTTATTTACACAGGCGTATTCAATTTTTAAGGAGAATCGCGATGTTCAGGGACAAATCTTATCATGGTGTAATATTATTGCTGCTATTGCCTCAGAATGGGCTGATTTTAGTAGACTTGATAACTGGATAGACGTTTATTATCAGGAAATAGCAAACACACAGATGGCACCAGTCATAGCGGTAAAAACAAAAGTCTCTCTATTTACCGCATTGCTATTTAGATCAAGTAATCTGGATGATTTACATTCATTAGCGGAATTTATCAAGAACATAATTAGTGAGATTTCTGATGAGACTGCTATGGCGCAGTTGGTCTATTTGCTCTATTTGTATTATGCCTGGTTTATTGGCGACGCTGATAAAGTCAAATTTGTTTGTGATGCTGTAAAACTACGATTATCTCAAACAAACAATACATACATTGCTATTTTGTGGTGTACGATCAATGCAAATCTTGCAAGATTGGAAGGAAATCACGAATCAGTTAAATCCTACGCCAACAAGGGGTTGATGTTGGCAACTCAAACAGGGATACATAAATTTACTTTTTTCTTGCTTCAATCGTTAAGCATCTCTTATCTGGATGAAGGTGATGTTAAAAACGCATCAGCCACTATTGAAAAGTTATCAGCTTCCAGTGAAACCGATAACTATATGTTTTTGGCTTATTATTATGATGTTATTTCAAAAATTTCATTAACTGATAAAAATGCTAAATTAGCGCTGGAATATTCGACTTTGGCTGTTAAGTATGCCGACATGAGTGGATTGGATATTGGGAGTGGGTTGAGCCGTTTATCATTGATTCATGCGCTTTATATGAATCAGTCTGACATTAATGGAACTGTTAACGAATTGAATGAAATCATCAAAAAAACAGGGAGCTTTTCGCTTAACTACTTTTTAAAAACTTTGTTGATTAGTTATAGAATAAAAGGTCAGAAACTATCAGAAGAATCAATTCTACTATTACAAGAGGCGATGGCGTTAGGCAAAAGCTCTGCTTTTGTCGTGCATGCTGTTTTAAGTCAGAATGATTTGTCTGTTATTTATAATACGGCCCTCCATCTGGGGATTGAAGCGGATTATGTAAAGACAGCTATAGAAAAAAGAGGGCTAAAACCTGTTGCCGCCTCAAAATATTATGATGATTGGGCATGGCCAGTAAAATTGCATTTGTTTGATTCTTTTGAAATCAGTTTGAATGGTAAAAAAATTGAATTTGGTGGTAAAGCGCAAAAAAAACCAATTGAACTTATTTTAACATTAGCTTGTGCATCATCAGGTATAAGTTCAGAAAAGCTGGTTGAACTCTTGTGGGCAGATGATGACTTCTCTAAAAAATCATATCAAACATTGCATACTACAATTCACAGAGCTAAAAAATTATTATCACATCCTGATGCGATTTTATCTCAAGACGGGCAGTTTGAAATTAATTCAACGGTATGTTGGGTTGATACAAGATCGATGGAAAAAGGATTAAAAAAGCATAATAAATTACTGGAAGATAGCGGGAATTCGGCATCAGAAATTGTTGAGTCAATCACCCATATTGTAGATAAATTTTCAGGTGGATTAGCAGGGTTTACAGAAACAAATAGCCTTATTGAACACTATGGCGAATATATTAAAAACAAGTTTATCGAGTCAATAATTCTGACAGTTAAGTTTTTTGAAAACAAAATGGAATATCAGTTGTTATTGCAAATCTATTCCAGACTTCAATCCAAATTTGAATTAACCGAACTACTTTATCAAGGTCTAGTCAGGGTTTACCTTGCATTGGGAGATAAAAAAATGGCGTTAAATGCATATAATCAATGCATTAAAATGCTCGAACAGGATGGTATTGAAGAAGCTTCAACAGCAACACGTCAATTATTTGAAAAAATCACAAAAAATTAAGCAAATCTGTTTAATCTGTAAATAATCTGTAAATTCTCTTTGGTATAAATGTGTCAAGAACATTTAATAATAAAAGGAGAATTTATGCGGTTAAAATGGATAGTAAAAGTCACTCTGTTGCCTCTAATATTTTTGATAACAAAGGTCGGCGCTTCTGAAGAAGGTTTTTGGATAGGGACATACGAAGCAAAAATTTCGCACATTTGGTTAAATCATTATCTTCAAAATTCATCCAGCCAAACTTCAGGTAGTCAGATTGATGGAATTAACTTAAATGATCTGAACGGTGGTGACAGTGAAATTGTCATGAAAGTGACAATAAATCCTTGTAAACAAAAAGATAATAACAATAAGAAACCTTGCGGATTCAGAACTATTTCTGGGCAGCTACAATTTAATACACAAAGCAGTTTTGCAAAATCTTGCAAAAACAACCAGATAAAAGTTGTTCCCATACAAAGAAACATTCGTTTCCATGATACCAGTACCAGTTTTAATAGCAGTATTGACAGTCTTTTTTCTACTTTTGAATTTGATGAGGCTGGAGGTGAATTGCAATTTTCACCAAAGTTGCCGGGTGCTATCGCAGCTGAGGAAACTTTAATTTATCAGGATCCTTGTACGTTTGAGCAGATCAACAACAAGAGAACAATTTTAATTAATCCGTTTGGTAATTCAGCAAGGCAAAGTTTTAATTTAAAAAACATTAAAAACAGAAGATTGGTATGGGAAGGCAGTATTCCAACCAGTAATTTACATAACATTAGTTCAGGTAACATCAAATTTAATCTGAATTGGTATCAACAAAAATGAGGCAAAAAGGAGAAATCATGAAGCAGTCATCAAAATTAATATACTGGATAGTATTGCCACTCTTGTTAGTGGGAATTTCAGGTTGTAAAACAGGTAAGTCTAACAAAACAACCAGAGCAGCAAGTATCGAGGAAAATCTGACTTATCAAGGCAATAAGGCAAGAATTGTTGTCGGTACGATAAAAAGTAAAGCTGCACAGTGCTCAACAAGTATGGCCAATAGTATTGGTGAAATGCTTTCTACTTCGTTATCCAATGTTGGTAATTTAATTGTTTTGGCTAATCAGGATGAAGTCGCAGAGCTGGCCGAGGAATTACAAATGGTTAATTCTGGCTATGTAGAACAGGGAAGTGGAGCTGAAATGGGCTTAATGGAAGGAGCTGATATTATGATTATTGGTTCAGTTACCGCTTTTGAGCCAGATGCTGGTGGCAGCAGTGCAGGAATGTCAAAGCTGAAAGATTCCCTGTTTGGTAAAGTAGGATTGTCTACAAAAGAAGCAAAAATCAGCATTGATATAAAGCTTGTAGACATCAGAACACGTCGAATACTCAAAGCAATTCCTATCAAGGTTTCTTCATCTAACTGGGGTGCAAATGCTGCGGTTAAAAAATGGGGTAGAACAGCAGATTTGGGCACGGCATTAGGAACTTATTCCAATACGCCAATGGAAGATGCTATTCGTGAAGCCATAGGTAAATCGGTAGATAAAATCAGCCGACAAATCCCACAGTCATATTATCGTTATCAAGGGCAAGGCAACTATCAGGAAAATTATCGAAATTAATCCTGACTTATTAAGGGTATCTCAGGATACCCTGATTTTTGAATAAAGTTGATAAGTCGAAGGAATAAAGGACGGTCGGATCATGAAAGTCAGATTAACCATCAAGATAATGCTATTGTTTTTGTCGTGCGCTGTTTTGGGACAGGAAACATCGAAAATAGATTTTCCAGAAGTGATTCCCATTCAACTGGATGTTAAAAAAGACTACTCCGAATTAAAAGACAAAATAAGACACAAGACAAATTATCAGATATCTATCACAGGTATGGCGGTATTAGACAGCGTAAAGGGTGATTCAGCCTATTATATGGTTGAAACTTCAGGTGGCGCTAGTTATAGCATGAGCGTCATTGATACTGAGCCAGGCGATTGTGGCCCTATTAAACAAAAAGCCTCTGGCGGTGGCTCAGTAACCGTTTCAGGCTCATTGATTATTTCTACTGAAAAATCTGGTGCTGTTATGCGGGCTGCACATGAAACTTTAGCTAACAATCCTGATTTTGGTCGTGACGAGTTAAATAATACCGAACTGAGTGATTTGGCCAATCAATTGATTAAACAATATAACGAAAATCAGAAAAAATTGACAAAGGGTGAATCCCAATCAACGCTTGAGGTTATCGTGACAACTGAGATCATTTCAATTGATGGTATTCGCGAGTCATACACCGAGACTGTAAAAAAGGGTGATACTGAATGTCCTAAAATTGTCAAAGATACTTTCTATATTCCATCAGCTTTAATACATGTAGCAGAAAAAGTTGAATCTTTTGATGGTGTATCAGGTGGTTTTACTTTTAAAACTGATGGTCACGACGATTCTTTCTATAGTGCAAGACTAAAACAAAAAGAACATGAGAAACTGGAGAAGAAAAAAGGTTTTGCTAAAAATTCACTGGATTGGTCGCTTTCAGCTGATATAAAGGATGAAAAGGTTGTGCTGAATGTTGAAGCAGATGATTGTTATTGTAAATCTTTTAAAAAGGAAGAACCTGCTATACAAACCATTACAGTAAAAGCTAAGGCTAACAGCTCCGACTCAAAAGGAAAGTTTACCGCATTAAAAATTATTTCCGATTTTGAAAATGATGTACCGAAAGAGATTAGTTCGACAAAAGGAAATTCTGAGGCTTCTTTTACCATGGAGGTTTATACATCCACAAAACCAGTGAAATTTGTAGCTGAATACACCACTTCCAGCGGTAGAGTCTACAGAAGCAAGCCAAAGTATGTTGAATTTTGCTTTCTAGATGAAATTGATTTTCCCAATAATGAAAACGAATCAAAGCAACATGTTTATTCTGGTAACGGCGAATTACGTACTATTCCGAAAGCGCCAAGAACATCATATAACGGAAAAGAACCGACCAATGACGATGTAGTGTGGATAATGGATGATATCGGAAATGTAAGATATCAATGGATAAAAACAGATAGCAATGTAGGGACATATGCGTTACTAAAATATACACGGCACCCTGCTGACAATAGTGATTTTGGTAAGAAAAAGATTACCCTCACTCCTAGTAATCCAAAATGTAAATGTAAATCAGAAAAAGAGATTGAGGTATTTTTTAACCCTTATCACAAAACTAACCCTGAAGGTAAAAATCCTAATTGGTTTTATTACTGGATGCAAACAAAGGCAGCAAAACAGGTTAGCGATGGTGCTGCGGTTAGCTATGCTTCCAGTATATCAGCAGCAAATGATCCCGCTGATGTTCCTTTAGCTCGTTTTATATCACCGAATAGCATATTGCTATCAGATATGGTGATTCATTCAGCCGGTGATTGTACTCTTTCTAAGCGAGGCCCTGGAATAGTTTCGAAAGGCATTGATTGTTTCGCGATGGCACTTAAGCATGAAAACCAACATTATAAAGAGTTTTTAAATATGCGGAAATCTAATGTCGCTGATAAGGATAAAGATGGTATGACAGAAGATATTGAGCTTGCATTTGGGTGTAAAGATGAAGATTTGACATTAGCGTCAGTTACGACACTTGCTGATACATATGATCGACTAGTTAGAGAGACAAGATATAGTTGTCCTGTTGGTAATAGCCTTGGACAGAGGCCTTTTGACTATGTAACTGATGCGGAAATATTTGCTTATAAGGTAGGGTGGAGTACACCTGTAGGTTCATATGATAGCGAGGACTGGTCCTGCAAAGGAAAACAGTGGAAGCAGTCTCCCTGCGCTGAATAACGAGAAATTAAACTAAGAGACGAGGTTAAATATGAAAACAAAACAGGTTATGTTTAAAAATAGATTAGTGGCAATAGGTTTGTTCACTATTTCAATGTTGTTGAGTGGCAGTGCGTTATCTGACCATGAGCTCGCTTTTAAGCTTTATCCTGGAGCTGTTAAAGTGGGTGATGCGTATTATACAAATGACCCGATTATTAAAGTAGAAAAATGGTATTTAAAAAATACTAAACGAGCCTATTCTGATGAAACTGAAATTGAAGAAGGAACAGGTGACAAAGAGGTTTCAATTGCATTATCACTTGGTGATGGTCCAGGAGAAGCTTATTCATCTCATGTGCGCATCAAGCAAATTGGCGGCAGTTTAACAAATTGTAAGGCTAAGGTTGATTATGCGGTCAGATCAAATATTTTTTACTCTTTAAAAAGAAAACTATCAAACGCAAAATTTCAAGCCATGTGCAAACAGTACGGTTATCTGGAATTAAGGCATAATGTTGCAAAAGATTCAAATAAAGCAACCAATAAACACACTAAAAAAATGACTGAAAATGAATATATCAATAGTAACCCTGAATATGCTGCAATTCAAAAAAGAGCAAATCAGCTTGCATCAAGCGGTGATCAAATGGGTTATATGCGTGAATTAAAGAAACTCAGTCCTTTAAAGAAAAAGCTCCAAAAAGAATATAAAGAAAAATATGCAAATGATTCTGACAGTACAACTAAATCAAAAGGTTCAAGGCCAACCAAAGATGAGTATGTTAACTCTAATCCCAAGTATGTTGAGTTGAGCAAAAAGTATGAAGAATCCAAGGCAAACGGCGCTTCGTTTGATACTTTGGGTTACCGTACTGACATGAGAAAACTCAAGGAACAATTAAAGAAGGAATATGATGAAAAGTATGCTGGCAATATCAAAGCGGAAAAGGCCGTTAAAAAAGAGGCAGAAAAAGCTCAAGCTATTGAGGATGCAATAAAAGAATTAGAAACCATGCACCAATTGGCTCAAAGTGGTCAAGGCTACTGGAAAACGCGCATACATATCGGAACATTAAGGCATTAACAGGGTAAGGAGAAAAACATGAGAGTTATATTATTAAAATCAGTCATTATATTATTCAGCGTTATGGCATTTTCAGTTGAGGCAAAGGATTTGGATTGGCCAACAAAAGGTTATAGTGGGGACGAAATACTGCAAACAAAAGAAGGCACATTCGAAACCAAAATTTATTATCAACCAAAGCCCAGAAAAATTCGCCGTGAAATCAACTTGGAAAAAATTGATATGGGAACCACAATTAACATTGTGAACTTCAAGAAAAAAGAAGTCATTGTGTTAATGCCAAAATTAAAAATGCATATAAAGCAACCATTTGGTTCAAAGGATGAAGGTGCTCCAATTACAATGGACACCATGAAAGAGTTATCTTCTGAAGCTCAAGGAACTGAACAAGTTAACGGTTCAGAAGCGACCAGGTATAAAGTTACTTTAAAAGATCCTGAGGGCGTTGTCTTTAACGGGTTTATGTGGAAAGTGAGTAATAATATTGTGGTAAAAACGGATATCAAGGCAAAAAATGGCATGTTTTTGAAACAGTCATTGACCAACTTATCAATTGGTGATCAGCCTGCTGACTTGTTTAAAGTGCCTGACGAGTACAAAAATAATAAGTTTAATATGGGCGAGTTAATGAAAAACTTTTAATTCGAAGCTACAAACCTTCAAACTATTGGCAGCCTTTCGGCTGCTTTTTTTTACACTATCCAGCTATCGATTACTTCTTTCAGTTTTTCCAGTTGAACTGGCTTGTTCAAAATATCGTTCATTCCAGCATCAAGACATTCGCCATTAATACCACAAACAACATTTGCGGTTAACGCGATAATCGGGATATCTTTATTGTTATTGCTGCTGGAGCGGATTTTTCGGGTTGCTTCGAAACCGTCCATTATTGGCATTTGGCAATCCATAAGGATGAGTTGGTAGCTATTATTTTCGGCCAGTTGAACTGCCATGCTTCCATTTTCAGCAATATCTGTCTCATAGCCTAACCTTTTAAGGAACAGGCTAGCTACTCTTTGATTAGCTATGTCGTCTTCTACTACCAATATCTTTGATGACATTGTCGGACCTTTTTTGCTGTATACGAAAAAAATTAACCATCGCTTCAAAGTCCGTTTACATAGTTACCTTATTTCTATCTAGCGACCTAATAGAATACCACAAAAAATAGAAAATCCTACCCAATTATTATTTAAAAAAGCTATAAAACAGTGGTTTTTTTGCCTTTTTCTACAATGATAAAGCTGCCATGCAAATAATGCGGTTGCTACCAACAATCCCAAATAATACCATCCATTCAGGTCATAGCGTCCACCAAGAAGCAACATACCAAACAAAAAGAACCCTTCTATCACGGCTATGATTGTCAGATCGGCTTCGCCAAACAAAATGGCGGTTGATTTGATACCAACCTTGATATCGTCTTCCTTATCTACCATTGCGTACAAGGTATCGTAGGCAATTACCCAAAAAAGATTACAAATGAAAAGCAGCCACGCCAGATTGTCTATTTCACCATTAGTTGCAGCGTAAGCCATTGGAATAGACATTGAAAAAGCAGCACCAAGAACAGCCTGAGGAAAATAGATAATTCGCTTCATAAAGGGGTAAATTGTAGCCAGAATAATTGCGACAACAGATAAGTACATCACCAGAGGGTCAAGAAAAAACACCAACAAAAAAGCACAAAATGCTAACACAGCAAAAACAATCAGGGCTTCTTTTTCACTGATTTGACCGGAGGTTAGCGGTCTGGTTTTGGTTCTTTCAACTTTGTTGTCAAGATGCCTGTCGGCATAATCATTGATCACACAACCAGCTGAACGCGTTAAAAACACACCCAAAGTAAAAATAATTATCAAACTGACATCGGGAGTTCCATCACTTGCAAGCCATAGCGCCCAAAATGTTGGCCAAAGTAGTAACAATGTGCCAATGGGTTTGTCAACGCGCATCATCAATGCATATTGTTTTAATCTATTCTGCCAGTGAGGTGTTATTTTGATACGTTTTAACCAGGGCTTGACTGAGAGCCATAGCTTTTTACCTTGCTCATATATATTTTTAGCAAGGTGGGTAATGGTATTAATAATTTTATCTTTATCTATCTTCATAAATGGGACAATCAGGTAAAAAATATTCGCTAACCAATAAAGGCTTATCTGTAAATCTAAAAATTGACTGTCTTTTCCATAAGGGAGGAGACATATTATCTCCCAAACATTCCAATGTATCCGGCAGATTATAGGCCAAAGATACCTGCATCCAGCTACGTTTTGCACCATTTCGACCAAACAGGATTTTGCCAATTGGAACATGTCTTAAGCTGGTAATGCGTTTGGCGGTTCCCTGTAAGGTTTCCAGCGGGATGACACTTCTGGCAAATAACCAGTTTTCGTCGCCTTTGCCCATTTTTATTTCTCTAATTAATGCATATTGTCGAGCAGGGATATCCAACAGCTCTCTTTCTTTAGATGTTGGAAAAGCATAACCTTGTTTCAAACAGCTTAGTGTTGGCGATACTCCCATCACATTTTTGAAATATGCCGTTAAACTGCCCTGGTAAGCCAACATTTCATAGGTAGATTGGTTCAAATCAATCGCCTTAATCAGTTTTTATGTCAAATTATAACAAAATGGCGTTAAATGATGGCATAATTATACCTCACTTGGTAGAGATGATTAAAAACTTTATATACAGATTAAGCATTTGGAGTTTGTTCAATGAAAAAATGGGAATGTATCGTTTGCGGCCTTATTTACGATGAAGAAAAAGGTTGGCCGGATGATGGAATTCCACCTGGTACCAAATGGGAAGATGTACCGGAAGATTGGCTTTGTCCCGATTGTGGCGTGGGTAAAATTGATTTTGAGATGATTGAGATTTAGTAATCATTTTCAGACTTTGTTCGATTTTGTAGTTTTTTGTCTATACTTACAAATACAAATTAAATGGATTATCTGAAATTAAATTGTATGAAAAGTATGAATAAATTTTTGCTGTTATTTTTTTTGCTACTTGCACCAATGGTCAATGCTCAAGAAGCTGAAGGAGAAGATAAAGCGGACTCTCTTCCGCTGATGTATTACGAGATTGACCCCAAGATACTGACTTTCTATCAAACAACCGGAAAAAAACTTGGTTATGTGGTAGTTGAAGTGAGCGTGGTTGTTCGTGGTCAGGAAAATTATGATCACGTAGAGTTAAACAAACCATTAATTCAGGATGCTCTGATTGATTATTTTAATCGTCTGGATCAGGCAGCAGTCAGTGACCTGCAAAAACGTGAATCCATTCGCCAAAAAGCAGCAGAAAGAGTATCAGGCGTTATTGAAGCTGAAGTGGGTAAAAAAATAGTAGAAGATCTGTTATTTACCGAGTATATTTTTCAGTAATGTTTTCGTTTTGATGATTTAAATTCTCTTCAACATCAGAATATGAGGAATATCATCTTCCAGATATTCCTCCGAAATACGCTCAAAACCAAAATCATTGTAAAATTTTTCCAGATAGGATTGGGCGCCAATCTGAATGCTTTTGTCCGGAAAATTTTCATTTGCGTATATTATTGCCTGTTCCATCAATGCTTTGCCAATACCTTGACCACGCAGACTGTCATGATTGCAAACCCGACCCAAAGAAGCATGATTGTCATAATCAGCATATTCCGGAAAGAATCTTAAGGTGGCAACAATCTTGTCATCAATAAATCCAAGTAAGTGATGAGCATATTGATCTTTGCCATCGGCATCCTGATAAGGGCAGTTTTGCTCAACCACAAACACCTCTTGTCTCAATTGATACATTTCATCAAGTTGTTTGGCGGTCAATTGATCAAATTCAAACCATTGCCACTTTATCTTTGTTGATTCTGTCATTACTTAATACATCTTTTCATGTCGATTAGCATCGGAAATTTACCAATTTAGGATAACTTTACCTGATTGACCAGAACGCATAATATCAAAACCCTGTTGAAAATCATCGATAGCAAATTGATGGGTAATAATAGGCGAAATATCCAGACCAGATTGAAGCAAGGTCACCATCTTGTACCAGGTTTCAAACATTTCACGTCCATAAATACCTTTGATAATCAGCCCCTTAAAAATGACTTGATTCCAGTCTACCGCCATATCTGAAGGCGGAATACCCAACATGGCAATTTTTCCGCCATTGTTCATGGTCGCCAACATGGATTGAACCGCAGAAGGTACGCCAGACATTTCCAATCCCACATCAAAACCTTCAGTCATACCCAATTCTTTCATGACCTCTTGCAAATTTTCATTGGCAACATTTACAGTTCGGGTAGCACCCAAATCTTTAGCCAAAGACAAGCGATAGTCATTAACATCAGTGATCACCACATGTCTTGCGCCTACATGACGACAAACTGCAGCTGCCATAATACCAATGGGGCCTGCGCCGGTAATCAATACATCTTCGCCAACCAAATCAAATGACAGTGCTGTATGAACCGCATTGCCAAAAGGATCAAAAATAGCAGCCATATCATCGCTGATATCGTCAGGTAATTTGAAAGCATTGGCAGCAGGAATGGATAAATATTCGGCAAAAGCACCAGCTCGGTTAACGCCAACGCCAACCGTATTGCGACATAAATGTCTTCTACCTGCGCGGCAGTTTCTACAATGTCCGCAAGTAATGTGGCCTTCACCAGAAACTCGATCACCGACTTTAAAGCCTTGTACTTCCTGACCAACTTCTTCAATCACACCAACAAACTCATGGCCAACTGTCATGGGAACCGGAATGGTTTTTTGAGACCACTCATCCCAATTGTAAATATGAACATCGGTACCGCAAATTGCGGTTTTTTTGATTTTGATTAAAACATCATTATGACCCACTTCAGGCTTGCCAGTTTCTTCCAGCCAGATGCCTTCTTTGGGTTGCGTCTTCATCAGGGTTTTCATTTGGGCTCCCATATTAAATTACTCCCAATTCCTTACCGACCTTTTCAAAGGCGGTTACGGCTTTATCAATGTGAGAAAAATCGTGTGCAGCTGACATTTGAGTGCGAATTCTTGCCTTGCCCTTTGGAACAACCGGAAAAGAAAATCCAACCACATAAACACCTTCAGCCAACATCATATCGGCAAATTTCTTGGCCAAAGCTGCATCACCCAACATGACCGGAATAATCGGATGCTCGCCGGGTAACAGGTCGAAACCCAGAGCAGACATTTTACTTCGGAAGTATTGAGCGTTATCTTGCAATTTCTTTCTAAGATCGTTGCCACTTTCAAGTAAATCCAGAACCTTGATCGATGCAGCAGCAATAACAGGTGCTAGTGTATTGGAGAAGAGGTAAGGTCTGGATCTTTGTCTTAACCATTCAACAATTTCTTTTTTACCTGACGTATATCCGCCTGATGCACCGCCAAGCGCTTTGCCTAGCGTACCGGTAATAATATCCACTCTATCCATCACGCCACAATGTTCATGAGTTCCACGACCATTCTCACCAATAAAACCAACCGCATGAGAATCATCCACCATCACCATAGCATTGTATTTGTCAGCCAAGTCACAGACAGCGCTTAAATTCGCCAAGTAGCCATCCATTGAAAAAACGCCATCGGTCGCTATCAGCTTGTATCTTGCACCTGCTTCATTAGCAGCAATCAGTTGTTGTTCTAAATCAGCCATATTGTTATTGCTATATCTGAAACGTTTGGCTTTGGATAATCTGACACCATCAATAATGGAAGCATGATTGAGTTCATCGGAAATAATCGCATCTTCT
>JAOUOC010000131.1 GCA_029880585.1 Gammaproteobacteria bacterium | reverse complement strand
GATTGTTGCGGTTGGATTAAAAACTGCAGAAATACTGGAGAAACAATTAAATCATCAGATTCTATATCCAACTTCAATGAACAGTGAAGGTGTGATCGACTTGCCTGTCTTACAACAAATTGAAGGTCAGCAGTGGTTGATGATTAAAGGTGAAGGCGGTAGAGATCTGATATTGGAAACATTACAAAAGCGTGGTGCAAGCGTTGAGACTATGGATGTTTATCGACGAGAATTACCATCTATCAATCTACAACATGAGATTGCTAATACTTTGAAAGAAGCTGCTTTGTGGGTTATTACCAGTAAAGATGCGTTACAAAATTTAATCGCCATTGGCAATCTGGAAAAAATAGCAAACCATCAAACAAAGGTTTTGGTCAGTAGCGATCGTTTAAAAGCAATTGCTATCGAAAAAGGTTTTGTCATTGCGACACAGTCTGCGGACGCATCTGAAGCGCAATTGGTACAATCTCTGAATAATTTCATGTTAAACTAGGTATTAAACTGTTTCCTGATTGGGGTTAAGACATGACCGATAAAGATAAAGGAAAGACAGAAAACGAAAAGGCATCAACTGTGTCAAAGACAACTGATTCTAATAGTTCCAGCGAAAAAGATTCGCGTTTCAATGCAACGCCTGCTCCAAAATTGTCGGCTCCCAAAGGTGGTAGCAGGTATGCAGGCAAATCTGGCTCCGGACTGACATCATTGTGGACAATTGTTATGACTGCAGCGCTGGTATGGATTGCCTATCAGCAATATCTAATGCAGCAAAATTGGCAAAATGAAAAACAAACCACCAGTCAAACCCTGTCCAGTTATCAGCAATCAAGTGAAAATATTACCGCAAAATTGAAAGAAAATTCTGACTCTTTAAACACCAGTATGGAGTTGATAGAGCAGCAATCGAAGAAACAAATTGATCTGGAAGAAATGCTGGCGGCCACACAATTAAAACTGGCGACCTTATCAGGTCAACAGCATAAAGACTGGATTTTGTCAGAAGTTGAATATTTGCTCAAACTGGCAGAAATTAAAACTCTGTTGGAAAAAGACAGAAATACTGCCATCGTTTTACTGGAAGCAGCCGATCAAAAACTGGTTGAGTTGGCGGATAACAGCTTATTGGCATTAAGACAAACCATTGCGGAAGACATAAGTAATTTAAAATTTGTACATATGCCGGATACAGGAGGCATCGCCAGTCAGCTTAATGCAATGATTGTACAAATTCCCAAACTTGATCTGATAGCCCTTGAGTTCAAACCATTAGTAGAAAGCGTACAGGAAAATATTGTAACCGAAGAAGAATTCAGCTGGGATGGTTTTATTACAGACCTGTTTGAAGATTTTATTGTGGTTAAACATCATGATGAAGTACAGCAACCTTTAATGACACCTGATCAACGTGGTAATTTAAATGCCAATGTTCAGCTTGCTCTGCAACAAGCCCAAATTGCACTGTCACAATACGATCAGAAAAGCTACCAATTACACCTGCAAAATGCGCAAGGGTGGATCAGAGAATACTTTGAGTTTAATCCCACAACAGAAGTGGTATTACTGACGCTTTCAGAATTGGAAAAAACCACTATTACATTGGAATTACCAGAACAGTTACTTTCAGTGGAAAAGATTCAGGCCATTAATAAAACCCGTCTTGATCGCTGGCTGGATAAAAATCAGGTAAAACCTGCTGAGCAAACGCCAGCCAAACAGGATAAAGAAAAAGCGACTGCCGAAAAGGGATCTGAAAAGACACCTGTGCAAACAGATACTAAAACAGAAACACAGCCCGCAAAAGAAGAACCGGTTGCTAGTGAAAACAAGAACATCGAAAAAAAACAGGTTGAAGTAAAACCTGAACCTGAAACCGCTCAACCAGAAACAACGGAAAATAATGACGAGGATTCTCAACAATGAGACGCAGTTTTTATCTTCTAATTATCATTATTCTGGGTGGACTTTTTGGTTCATGGTTAAAGGACTGGCCGGGCTTTGTCATTGTTGCTTACGAAAAAACTACTTACGAAATGCGCTTGTGGTTTGCTATTGCGCTTGTGGTGTTGGCCGCTATCATACTTTTATTGTTGATAGTGCTGATCAGATGGCTGTTATCCAGCTTTACCAGTTTCAAGAGCTGGACAGGCACGTTTAACTGGCGACGTTCCAGAAAGAAAACCATTGATGGCATGTTGGCCTTTAGTGAAGGTCGTTGGCAAGCGGCAGAAAATGCAATGGTAACCGCTGCCAAAAATTCTGATACCAAGTTGATCAATTATCTCATAGCTGCTCAGGCAGCACAGCAGCAAAATGCTGCAGCCAGAAGAGATGCTTATATTCGTCAGGCTCACAAGGCTGAACCCGATGCCAAGGTAGCCATTGGTTTAACCCAAGCCAGATTACAATTACAACATGAGCAATATGAGCAGGCACTGGCCAGTTTGAAAGAACTTAGAAGCCAAAATGCTTCACATCCTTATGTACTTAAACTTTTATGTCGGCTATTCGAGATTTTGCAAGATTGGGAGCAGATGCTGGAACTGTTGCCGCATTTGAAAAAGCATAAGGTCTTTGAAGAACTGGAACAAAAACGGATTGAAGAAAATACTGTTGAAGGTTTGCTAATCAAGCTGGGTGATAAGGACGGGATCAGTGCCGTCGAAAAAAAATGGCAGGAACTTCCAACTGGTTTGAAAAACTCAAGGGAAAACATTTTGACCTATGCTGGTCTGTTGGTTCAGTACGACAAAATGAATGAGGCCGAGCAAATGCTAAAGCCACTTATCAAGAAAAATGTGGATGCTTCAGTGTTGGCTTTGTATGGCAAGGTTATTACTGATCCGGTTAAGCAGTTGACCTTTTTGGAAACCTGGTCTCGCACAGCAGTTAATGCGCCAAGGGAAGTGTTTTTAACTATGGGTAAAATTGCTTTTAATGCCAAGCTCTGGGGTAAAGCAAAGGATTTTCTGGAACAGGCGATTCTGATCAAGCCATCAGCTGAAAGTTATTTAATGATGGCTAAAACACTGGAAAAACTGGACTCACCTTCTGAAGCAGCCAGATATTATAAAAAAGGGTTGGAGTTTGCTGGCGACAAGAACCATCAGGTCATTATTCATCCTTGAGTGAATTAATCTGTATTAGTCACGACTTGAATCTGACACTTCTGATTACATATTCAACAGTAGCTGTTTGACTGTGCTCAGGTGCCTTCTGCTGATTTCCAGTTCCTTGTTTATTACTTCAAAGTTAATATAAGCGTGACCCTGATTGTCTCTTCGCATACCAGTGATAAACTTTTTGGCCACCAATGCATTGCGGTGAATACGAATAAACTGACCTTCGAATTCCACTTGCAGTTCTTTTAGCGTGTCTTCAATAATCGTTTCACCATTTAAATGCCTTACAGTGACATACTTTTGTTCTGCCAGAAAGTACACCACATCAACCACCGGAATCAATTTGATGTTTCCGCTGATTTTTGTTGTGATATGTTTGCGGCCCTTATGATCATCATCTGATGGTTTGGCTTCCTGTTGCTGTGTTGCGATAGCCGCCAATTGCGCTTTGTTAAGCTTGCTGCTTGCCTGAATTGCTGAAATTAAATCAGTCTTGCGAACAGGTTTAAGCAGGTAATTCACAGCATTTACTTTAAAAGCCTCAAGCGCATATTCATCATAGGCTGTGGTAAAGATAATGGCGGGCGGTTGTTTGTTTTTTGCAATATGACCCGCAGCCTCAAGACCGTCCATTCCAGGCATACGAATGTCCATTAACACAACATCAATTTCCTGATCCTGACAAATTTCAACCGCTCTCAAACCATTTTCAGCAGTCACTATTGCAGAAATCTGATCAACCCCGGCCAAAAGTCCTTCCAACCTTTGTCTGGCTAGCGGTTCGTCATCAACCACCAGTATTTTCATGCTTTTCTCCTTACCTAATTCTTTTTCATCAAACCGTAACAGGTACTTTCATAGTCACCTGATATTGTTTATCAGTTTCTTCTACCTGCAATGAGGCCTTGCCTTTGTACAACATATCCAGCCTTTCAGAAATATTTGATAACGCAATGCCCGCACCATGATGATCCTTCTGTGTCGATTTTGGATTACTGACACTGACGAGTAATTTACCATTCTCTATTATTGCTTTTAGATCAACTTCACCACCCTCTGGTAAAGGTTGAATACCATGATAAACCGCATTTTCCAACAATGGTTGTAATGATAAAGGCGGGATCAAAACACTCAAACTTTGTTTATCAATAGACTCGTTGATCACCAGCCTTTCGCCCAGTCTTAGTTGTTCCAATGATAAATACTTTTTAGCGTTATCCAACTCTTGCTGAAAGGGGATCATTTCCTGAGCATTGTCCAATGTAACACGAAACAGATCACTTAAATCCTCAATCGCACTTTCGGCTTTATCTGCATCTATCTGGGTCAAGCTGGCAATGACGTTCATACTATTAAATAAAAAGTGAGGTCTAATTCTGGCTTGCAAGGCATCCAGTTTGGCTGAAGTCTGCAGGGTGAGTTGCTTTCGATATTGTAATTGCAGGTAGAAATATCTTAATGTCGCTGCCCCAATTAAACTGCTGACCAGAATATTTCTAAAAATAAAATTCAGTTGGAAAGAATCAGTTAAATCTATCGGCAGTATCCAATAAAACACAATTACCATCAAACTGAAAAGCAGAGTAAAAAACAGGATGATACTTAAACTTAACAGTCCTGCCATCCAGTCATCAAAGTTTGAAAGCCAGTTTCGTAACAGACACAATGAAGCTATCGAAAATAAGGTAACCATTTGAATGGACACAGAATAGATCGCTAATATGCTCCAGAAAGAAGCCTGACTTGACCAGTCGAAAGCTGTAAACAGAACGGCAAGTAATTCAGTTACCAGTACCACTAAAAAAAGCGATTGAGCCTGACAAAAGTCTGGCAGGAAAAAATCATGGGGCGTTTTGTTATTTTTTGCTTCCATTAATGGTGTCCCGATTGCCAATGGCTTCCAATCGATTGTGAAACTATGATAGCAGATGTTTTAACAGTAGCATACCAGATGTTCCTTTGAAACAGGTTCATACACGGTAACACACTAGATTAAAATCATTGCGAACGAAGAGTGGCAATCTCCTGAGGACAATTGAAGAGTCGTGTGATAAATTTCCTGTACACAAATAATAAAAACTCGGGTTAATAATTATGGGATTAATAGGTTTTTTAAGATTAATGCTATCCATCGCTTTAATGGCGACAGGCTGCTATTTAATTTATGATTTGTTTGCAAATGGATTTGATTTTGTAGTTCTAATTGGCAGTTTTGCTTGCTTTACCATTGTACATTTTATAAAACCAAAACGAGATGCGAAGCAGGAATCAGATTTATTTGATTGGTTTGATGCATTTGATTTCATTCTTGATTTTCCCTTTAAAGTTATTGCAATGATGTTACGTACATTGAGTTTTTTAGGAAAAGATTAACAGGAGAATTAATTGCCATTTACACCGATTCATATGGGATCAGGTATTTTCATCAAATCATTACTACAAGGTGGTATGACGCCAATGGAAGTGATTAGAGCAAGTACCATAGATGGTGCTAAATATCTTGGCATGTCAGATTATATCGGTTCACTGGAAGCTGGTAAGTTAGCTGATTTGGTGGTGCTAGATGTGAATCCATTGAAAGATATTTACAAAACCGACAAGGTAAATATGGTTATGATTAATGGCCGTTTGTACGATAGTAAAACCATGAATGAAATTGGCACTCGTAATAAAAAGCGTCCAAAGATGTATTTTGAGTAGTTAGTCATTGTAGTACTTGCAGGCGGGTTCGTTAATCGTTTCCGCCTTTTTTGTTTCTGTGAGTGGCTTCGGTTGCGAGTTGCGGGTTTTGAATTGCGGCCTTATTTGTAAGTGATATTTTAAGAACTACAAGACAGAATAGAACAGCCCGGTTTATTACGCGCCCAATCGGGTCGTTTTACTGCGTATTCTTCTTTTTCAGGTTGCTCATCATAGGGATGTCGCATAACTTCCAGTAATTCATTAACCATAGAAAAATCACCTTGTTCTGCTTTTTCAATAGCAAGTTGTGCCAGATAGTTGCGTAATACATATTTTGGATTGACAGCATTCATCTGTTTAATTTTTTCTTCCTGTTTAATGTTTTCACTTTGTAGTCGTAACAGATATTTTTTAAGCCAGTCTGCAAATCGTGAAAGATATTCTTCTCTGACAGAATCAAACCAATACCAGGCATCAATTAAAGGCTCGATTAATTGTTCATCGGTTAGTTCATCAATGGATTGAGAAATATCAAGTAAGGCAAGTTTTCGATAAAAAATCGTCATATCTACCTCATACTCGATTAATAAATCCATGAGTGTTTCGATTAAATCTTTATCTGTTTCCGGCTTTAATGTTTTAAAACCTAACTTTTCAGCCATCATTGATTGCCATCCCTGATTAAAATTTTCTGCATAAATATTTAATGCCTGTTTAAAAGCTTCTTCATCTTCTACCAGAGGATGGATAGCGTTGGCTAATTGCATCAAATTCCAATGTGCTATTTCAGGTTGTTGGCCATAGCGATAACGACCATGAGCCCCGTCGCTTGTATTGGGTGTCCATCTTGGGTTAAAAGGCTCTAACCAGCCATAAGGACCATAATCGATAGTTAACCCCAGAATTGACATATTGTCAGTATTCATAACACCATGAACAAATCCAACCCGTTGCCAATGGACAATCATTTTTGCGGTATTGATGCAGACTTCTTCAAACCATTTTAGATATTCATTTTTACCAGGCGGTTTATTGTTTTTAATCAGGTGTGGGAAATCGGTAGTGATAGTGTAATTGACAAGTTGTTGAAGTTCTTTTAACTCACCACGAGAAGCAAATATTTGAAAGTTACCAAAGCGAGTGAAAGATGGCGCGACCCGACACAGAATAGCGCCAGGTTCGACTTTATGATTGCCATTGTAAAACATGTCACGAACGACGGCATCACCAGTTAATATTAAACTTAAAGCACGCGTGGTTGGAATACCTAGATGATGCATAGCTTCACTGCATAAAAATTCACGAATAGATGAACGCAATACGGCTAAACCATCAGCATCTCGACTGTAGGGCGTTAGTCCGGAACCCTTTAGTTGAAGGGTAAAACGCTCACCCTTTGAATTAATAATTTCACCTAAATTAATGGCTCTGCCATC
>JAOUOC010000130.1 GCA_029880585.1 Gammaproteobacteria bacterium | reverse complement strand
TTCAAAAAGAAATACCAAAAGCATTGACTCATGTTGATATCCTCAGTGGCGGCAGAGAGGCATTGGTAGTCGCCAATTCCAGTCTGGGATTGGCATTGGCAGATGATGAAATCGATTATCTAGTTGAACGTTTTATTGAATTAAATCGAAATCCTTCCGATGTGGAATTAATGATGTTTGCGCAAGCCAATTCAGAGCATTGTCGTCATAAAATCTTTAATGCCAGCTGGACGATTGATGGCGAAGATAAGCCTAACTCGCTATTTAAAATGATCAAAAACACCTACCAGCAAAATTCTGAAGGGGTGCTATCCGCTTACAAAGATAATGCAGCAGTGATGCAAGGTTTTGAGCAGCAAAGATTATGGCCTGACAGCCAAACCCACGAGTACGCTTTTCATCAGGAACCCGTTCATATTTTAATGAAGGTGGAAACTCATAATCACCCCACCGCTATCTCGCCATTTCCTGGTGCAGCGACCGGTTCTGGTGGTGAAATCAGAGATGAAGGTGCGACAGGGCGCGGCGGTAAACCCAAAGCCGGTTTAACCGGATTTAGCGTGTCCAATCTAAAAATTCCTAATCTGATTCAGCCCTGGGAAATCGACAACGGCAAGCCGGATAGAATTGTTTCTGCTTTGGATATTATGATTGATGGCCCACTGGGTGGTGCAGCCTTTAATAACGAATTTGGTCGTCCGAATTTGTGTGGTTATTTTCGCAGTTATGAACAAAGTGTTTCGTTTGATTTTGGTCAGCGCATCAGCGGCTACCACAAACCGATTATGATCGCTGGTGGTTTGGGCAACATTCGGGAAAAGGATGTAGAAAAGTCCGAGATCAAGCCAGGTTATCATGTGATTGTGTTAGGTGGGCCAGCCATGTTGATTGGTTTGGGTGGTGGTGCAGCTTCTTCCATGGCGTCCGGTTCCAGCGATGAGAATCTTGATTTCGCATCAGTTCAGCGGGATAACCCGGAAATGGAAAGACGTTGTCAGGAAGTGATTGATTGTTGTTGGTCGATGGAAAATAACCCGATTGCCTTTATTCATGATATTGGCGCAGGCGGTTTGTCTAATGCTGTTCCAGAACTGGTGTATGATGGTGGTCGAGGCGGGCAGTTTGAATTAAGACGTGTGCCCAATGATGAGCCTGGTATGAGTCCTGTGGAAATCTGGTGTAATGAGTCTCAAGAGCGTTATGTGATGGCAGTTTCGCCAGAAAATCTGGATACTTTTAAAGCGATTTGTGAAAGAGAACGTTGTCCTTTCGCTGTTTTGGGTGAAGCAACTGAAGCAGAACATTTAACCTTAAATGACGAGCATTTTGACAATCAGCCTGTGGATTTACCGATGGATGTATTGTTTGGTAAAGCGCCAAAAATGCATCGTGATGTCAAATCAGCACAAGTAGAAAGACAGCCAGTTTCTGTTTCGGCTTCCATTGATGAAGCGGTGAATCGAGTATTAAGTCTGCCAACAGTTGCCGATAAAACTTTCCTGATCACCATTGGTGATAGAACCGTTGGCGGATTGTCTCATCGAGATCAAATGGTGGGTCCATGGCAAATTCCTGTGGCAGATTGTGCTGTTACCGCAACCAGTTTAAAGGCAACTACTGGTGAAGCCATGTCAATGGGTGAAAGAACCCCAATCGCTAATTTAAACTATGCCGCTTCTGCTCGCATGGCAGTGGGCGAAGCCATAACCAACATTACCAGTGCTGCGATAGATTCCATTCGAGATATTCGATTATCAGCTAACTGGATGGCCGCTTGTGGTACTCCTGGAGAAGATGCGGGATTATATGAAGCGGTAGAAGCAGTGGGAATGGATTTGTGCCCAAAACTGGGTATTACCATTCCTGTAGGAAAAGATTCCATGTCAATGAATACGGTGTGGCAGTCTGAAGATGATGAACAAGAATCAGTTCAAAAAGCCGTTACCGCACCATTATCGTTAATTATTTCTGCCTTTGCGCCTGTAACCGATTTACGTCGTTCTCTCACGCCACAATTACTATCAGGCGTCGATGACCAATTGATTTTAATCGATTTGGGACAAGGTAAAAATCGTTTGGGGGCAACTGCTCTGGCACAAGTTTTTAATCAGGTGGGTGATGAAACTGCCGATGTGGAAAGTGCCAATCAGCTCAAAGCTTTCTTCGATACCATTCAAAAACTTAATCGTGAAGATTTGTTACTTGCCTATCATGATCGTTCCGATGGCGGTCTTTTAGCTACTTTGGTTGAAATGGCATTTGCCGGACATTGTGGTTTGAATGTTGATCTTTCTTCTTTAGCCAATCAGCCAATGCCAGTATTGTTTAATGAAGAACTGGGTGCCGTGATCCAGATTAAAAAGCAGGATAGCGAGAAAGTTCTGGCTCAATTGCAAAAAGCCGGACTGTCTGAATTTACGCATATTATTGGCTCATCGAATACTGAGCTATCCATTTCAATTAATTACGGCAATGAAAACTGGTTATCCAGAGATTTAATGGACTTGCGTGCCATCTGGTCTGAAACGACTTACCAGATGCAAGCCATGCGAGATAATCCCGATTGTGCGCTGGAAGAAAAACAGGCCAGACTGGATGCCAAAAATCCGGGTATTGTGCCACATTTAACGTTTGATCCTTCTGAAGATGTCGCGGTTGATTTTCTTTCAGTTGCCAATAAACCTAAAGTTGCCATTTTGCGTGAGCAAGGCGTTAACAGTCATCTGGAAATGGCAGCTGCATTTATTAAATCAGGTTTCAATGCCATTGATGTTCATATGAGTGACTTGATGGCGGGGCGAGCCAATTTGAATGATTTTGTCGGTTTGGTTGCCTGTGGCGGATTCTCCTACGGTGATGTGTTGGGTGCTGGAGAAGGCTGGGCTAAATCTATCCTTTTCAATGAAACACTTAAAGCTGATTTCAAAGCCTTTTTCGAAAGAGAAGAGACTTTCACTTTGGGTATTTGTAATGGTTGCCAAATGTTGTCCAACTTACGGGAAATTATTCCCGGCAGCGATCACTGGCCTCATTTTGTGAAAAACCGTTCCGAGCAATTTGAAGCGCGTTTTTCCATGGTAGAAGTTTTACCAACACCATCTATTTTCTTCAAAGACATGATCGGTTCACGTATTCCAATTGCGGTTTCTCATGGTGAAGGTCGTGCGGAATTCGTTAGCGAACAAGCCGCTGATGATTGTAATAAATCTGGTTTGGTTACTGCACACTTTATTGATAACTATGGAAAGGTTGCCAATCAATATCCGGCCAATCCCAATGGTTCATTGCATGGTATTACCGGATTAACCACCACCGATGGTCGTGTGACGATTATGATGCCACATCCTGAGCGAGTTGCCAGAAGTTTGCAGAATTCCTATGCGCCAAAAGCATGGGGTGAAGATGGGCCGTGGACCAGAATGTTTAGGAATGCCAGAGTTTGGGTGGGGTAGAGATTTAGTAGCTCTCAATATCTTTATCCCTGAAAAATGGCAGACTCTGCCTGAAATTTGTCGATTGCATCCAGTGTTAACCTAAGTTCTGGAAGAACCGTCTCCTTTAGAAATTGAATATACCATTCGGAATTGCTATGCATTTGCTCCAGTGCGCCACGCAAGCGAGCAGAGGCTATAACTGGATCACCGATGAATTTTTTGTTTTTAAAGTCCAAATAAACACGGATAAAATTTAAATTATAATTAAAAGAATAATCATCATTTTCATCGGCAATAACTGTGTGACGTACATATATACGGTCAAACAAATTAGACATTGTTAGTTCAAGTTTGGCATCTTTTAAATAAGGCAAAAAACCTCTTTCTTTTATACCGCTGTAGCCTGAAGAATTAGGAAAAAAAGTATAATTACGTCGAAACGTTTTATAAATGGCGTTTGAAGCAACCTCCATATTCGGAGTTGTTTTGTTTAGTTCCTCAATTCCAATAAAGTTTTCAGATAATTTATTAGTTCGATAATCAATAATATATTCCAGATTTTCAAGATCAGCCAGAAGCTGTTTTTCAATCAAATTGATGGCTTCAATTATATCTTTTTGCTTACTTCTTTCTTCAGATAAATTGCTTAGATAAACACCAATATAGACGCCCAGAATAACCACCAAAACATCAATGCCAACGGCAAACCAGTTTTGTTCAGAGACGTGTTTTATAAAGCGGCGAAGGATCATTGCTTCGTTTCCCTAACTTTTGTTGCCAAATTTAGAGCCATATCTCGGTCTTTATAAGCTTGATATATGCCAATGCGTAAACTTGACATCCAGTACCTTAGGGTTTCTAGTATTTCTGGTCGGTCGGCTATCGCTTTTAGATGAACAGCTGCTTCCTTTTCTGATATTTGTGCAGAGCAGTCGATCAAGGCCTGAACATACATCTCTTCAGTGTGGCAGTTTTTGTGGATATTGCGTTGCAGTTGATAATGTAAGGCTCCGCGAATATTAAGCCGATATTGAGGCACAAAGTCATAAACAAGGCCGGAACGACGACGCTCAAATACATTATAATATTCAGCCAGATCCTCCCGAAGAGAAGCGCTTTTTATCAAGTTTAGTTCGCCGTTATTGACAAGTTCGTCATAGGTGATGCGGTTTACTGAAAACCGCCATGTATTGGATGCTTGATAAATTGCAAGTAAAACTTCCCAGTTACTACGTTCTCCCTGCTGATTTGTTTCTAAATATGAGATAGCAAACTCCCCATATTCAGCAACCTTATTCCAGTAGATTAAACGTTTTTCCAGGCCATTAGCGTCTTCCATCAGTTCCTTATGAAGTCTGTCCTGTATATAGACTGATCTATTAACTTCTTTTTGTTCATCATTCCAGTTTGTCAATTGAAGACCAAAGAAAATCCCTATGATGACTACCAGTAAATCTATACCAACTGCAAACCAGTTTCGGTCGGTGACGTGTTTTATAAAGCGGCGGAGAATCATGTTTATTCCTTTTTATTGATGTTTCATTCCATGGGTCAAATATTGACCAGAACATTCTATATCATAAAAGTATATTATCTCAACGATTTGAAAGAAAAATTCCTTGAGCGGTTAATCTGGTTTATGTAATATCGCTTTCCTGTTTTGCCACTCAAAATAAGATTTCAACTTCAAAGTTGTAAATAGATGGAGATCGAATCAATGAAAAAATGCATCATCATGACCATGGCGGATCCAACCGGATATGAAATTTACGACCACTTGATTATAGAACCGTTGGCAGCATTGGGTTGGCAAGCTGATACGGTTGCCTGGCAAGATAAAACCGTTAACTGGAATGATTATGATCTGGTGATGATTCGTTCGCCATGGGATTATCAAAATGATGCAAAAGGTTTTATGCAGGTGTTGGATAACATCGAAAAATCCTCAGCCAGACTGGATAACCCCATTCAGATAGTAGAATGGAATATTAATAAAAGGTATCTGGCCGAACTGGAAGAAAAGGGCGTCGAAATTCTGCCGACTTTATGGAAAAGTACGATTGTCGGAGAAACGGTTGCGGATTATTTCGAGCAATTAGATGTTGACGAAATCGTGATCAAGCCTTGTATAAGTGCTGGTGCAGATGATACCTACCGAATCAAGCAAAGTGAATTGGCTGAATTTCTGGATACTTTAAATAGCAAGTTCGTAGACAGAGAATTTATGGTTCAGCCATTCTCGGAAGATATTGTCAGTGAAGGAGAGTTCTCGCTCTTTTATTTTGATAGTGAATACAGTCATGCCATTTTAAAAACACCAAAACAGGATGATTTCCGTGTTCAGGAAGAACATGGTGGCCGTTTACTCAAAATTGAACCGGAAGCCCTGTTGGTGGAGCATGCACAAAAAACCCTATCCAGTATCGATCAATTGGCTCACATTGAAGAAGGTTTGTTGTATGCCCGTCTGGATTATGTGCGTACCAAAACCGGTTTTGCTTTGATGGAAGCAGAACTTATTGAGCCTTCCCTTTATTTCAATCTCGATCCGCAAGCGCCAGCCCGATTTGCTGCTGCTGTTGAAAAACGAATGAAGCGATTGGGTGTGATATAGTAAACAAGAAACGAAAATAATCGACTGTCATTCCCGCGAAAGGCGGGAATCCAGTAGTATGATGTTAGTTTCTAGTTTCTAGTTTCTAGTTTCTAGTTTCTAGTTTCTAGTTTCTAGTTTCTAGTTTCTAGTTTCTAGTTTCTAGTTTCTAGTTTCTAGTTTCTAGTTTCTAGTCGCTTCTTTCATAGCTTGAGTAAAGGCTTTCAATTCTCCTAACATGTTTTCTTCATCATCAAGATTATTCTCAATGATCTTAACCACAGCCGATCCACTTATTGCACCATCAGCACCGGATTCAATGGCTTTTTTAACCTGTTCAGGTGAAGATATTCCAAACCCCAATAATGACGGTGGTGCATTATATTTCTTTAAGGTTTCAATGGTTTTTTGAAGTGGCATTTCAGCTTTCACATCAGTTCCAGTGACTCCCGCACGACTGAGCAAATAAGTGTAGCCTTCGGAGAGTTCAGCGACTTTTTGTAAGGTGGCCTCATCGGCATTGGGTGGCGCGATAAAGATCGGAGCAATTTGATATTTATTCGCTGCCAGCACAAAAGGCTGAGCTTCCAGTGTTGGAACATCGGCAACCAGTATGGAATCAACGCCTGCCAGATATGCTTTTTGATAAAAACGGTCAATCCCGTTGGAAACCACCAGATTGGAATAAACCAGTAAGCCTATCGGAATATCCGTATATTCCTCTCTAATTCGTTTGATCAAAGCAAAGCATTTATCCGGTGTAATATTGTTTTCCAAAGCTCGAATCGCCGCCGCCTGAATCACTGGTCCATCGGCAATGGGATCAGAAAAAGGAATGCCAAGTTCCAGCGCATCAGCACCACTATCTATCAGGGTTTTGATGATGTTATAGCTCACTTCAAGCGAGGGATCACCAAGCATTACAAAAGGAACAAAGGCGCCTTGATGATTATTTCTTAACTGCTTAAAGGCTTGTTGATATCTATGAGTCATGACAATGTTTCCTCCTGTTTTTTCAGAATGCTGCGAACATGGGCAAGATCTTTATCGCCTCGACCAGATAAATTAATCACCATAATGCTTTCTTCTTTGATTTGTTTGGCCAATTTCAGGCCATAGGCCAAGGCATGAGAGGATTCCAGTGCCGGAATAATGCCTTCAGATTTTGATAACAATTGAAAGGCTTCTAACGCCTCATCATCGGTCACTGATTCATAGCTGACTCGTCCTGTTTCCTTTAAAAAAGCATGTTGCGGTCCGACAGCAGGATAA
>JAOUOC010000129.1 GCA_029880585.1 Gammaproteobacteria bacterium | reverse complement strand
ATATTGAAATTCTGGAGCGCTCAGGGATTGAATATACTATTCCAAAATAAAATTTATTCTGTAATCCATAAAATAATTAAACCCAAAGGATAACCCGTGACAGGAACATATGACTGGAATCCAATGCCTCATAAAGTGGATATTCTCTGCCCGCAATGCAATGAATTGGCAGTTTTTGAATTTGCAGAATTGGTCAGAATCAAATTAAAGAAAGACATTCCTTTCTTTCAGGATAGTGATTTATTTGAATATCATACATTCTCTGATTCCTGTGGTCACAAATGGCATGCAGCCATTTATTTTGCAGGCCTTCATGGAAGCTCGGTAAACGCTATTAGTGATTTACCAGAAAATTACAAACCTGACCATTGGGCACATTCAAAATATTTGACCAGAAGCAATGAAACTTATTTAGGTTCATATGCCTGCCCTGCTTGTAAAACGAATAACAAACATACTTTACAATGGCCTGAAGACGCCTACTATTCAATTGAACATAAAGGAAAAGTTCTCTGGGCGTTTAACAGAGAGTCTGCAACTGACCTCTATGATTTTCTTAACGGAAGTACAAGAAAAGTAGATAATTTTAAATGGCAGCATTTTTTGCTACATATACCAACAGTGTTTAAAACGGCTAAAGCGCGTGACAGTGTCGTTAAAAAGTTGGCCAAGTTGCTAGAAACTTAAAAACTCTAAAAAGATCAAGATTATTTAATCCGTGCTTTGCGGTCATCTACTTTTCTAAGAAATTCATCATATATAACTCACAACAATCTCATAACTTCCTGAGGATTTTAAAAATCAAAAGGGATTACTATAAAACCTGATTCTCAACCCATCCCGAAGAATCAAACACAGCCCCCACTTGACTTTAAATTCAGGAGCAAATCATGAAATACTTTAAATATTTATTTCTGGCTATTTTAACAAGCGCAACAACATATATTAGTGCTGATACATATGAATTCGTTGCCTATGACGATAGCATGGAAACCAAAATCTGTGTTGCAGCAGTAAAAGATGATGTTAAGCGATACTCACGTTTAGTAGATAACTTCCCTTTGCAAACACGTTTTACAAGCCAAAATCATGTTATTATTTCAAACAAATTGAAATGCAATAATCAAAATATTTTCAAATTTTCACAAAATTTTGGGGCAAAAAACACGACAGCATTTATGTCAAAATACATCAAGAAAAGTGTTATTATTAAAAGAGATCTCACCGAAGTTCCAGAACCTGTTTTAAATAACACATCAAACAAACATAGAGTTATTATTGTTAAATCTGATTTTGCAAAATAGTTACAAACATTTCTGAAGTTGGCCACAATGTTTTGTGGCCTTTTATCCTAAAAACTCAAGCAAAAATTTTATGCAAGTTGTAGGTAAAGAAAATACTGGACTCTATTTTTAATGAAAAACTACCCGGAAAAAACAGCTGTAAACAATCGGGTCTGATAATCCTTAAGAATTTGAGGAAAGTCGGCTTTTAACATGTCATCCAACACGATTTGAGTATCATATTCTACCGTGCGATAAATTAAATCCTGAGTATCCCCATCCCAAATCACATATTGCGCTTTAGGATTACCATTTCTGGGTTGGCCGATTGAACCGGGACAAATAAGCCTGTGAAAAGCATTTACTAAAGACATGGACTCTTGCTCCAGAATATCATCCACATCCCCTTTACCACGAACATAGACTTTTGGCATGTGAGTATGACCATGGAAACACAAAGGAATACTATGTTCCTGCATAAAATCAAGATTTCTCTCATAGGTCATGTGATAAACATAGGCATTAAAAAATGTGGGATCTACAGGTGCACCATGAATACACCAATATTCTGGTTTTTTAATCACAGGCGGTAAATTACTCAACCACTCTCTGTCTTTATCGTTAATTTGTTTTGAGGTCCATTCTGCCGAAATTTTGGCATGTCGAGAAAACCGTGTTTCCCAACGTCCATGCCCTAAAGCATGATCGTGATTACCCTGAATTGTAATAAAATTGGATTTCTGTATAAACTCAATGCACTCTCTTGGATGTGGGCCATAGCCAACAATATCACCTAATATATAACCTTGCTCTACACCACATGACTTCAAATCTTCGAATACCGCTTCCAACGCCGGATAATTGGCATGAATATCAGCTAATACCGCAAACTTGTTACCAACCACCTCGTTTTCTTTTGTTTTTGTGGACTTCTTGCCTTTCTTGATATTAAGCAATTCATTGGCAACGATATCAAGTGTGGATTTTAGATCATCGGGAATAAATAACCCTCTTAGTAACTCATGAATCACTCGCAGGCAATGAAAGTCATTATCATAAACTTCTAACAAGGTTTCTTTAAGTACTCTGGCTATCCATAGTGCATTTTTTTCATCAAACCAGGGAATAGATCGCATAAAAACGCCCAACATGTGAGTGAACGCAGAAAAATCATCCCAGGAATATATATCGTCATCAAGATAAAAAAGATTATAGTCTTCATCAATACCATAATTTGACAGACCTTCATCCTGTTTCTCATCGGTATCTCGAGAGAATTCCAGATAAATCTTAAACAGGTTGTGTAAAATCTGTTGTCTTTGATTTTGATCTGTAACTATCCGCTTATCATTTGCATCAAGCACACCAAAGGCAATATGCAAAGGAAGTAAAGTTTTTGTAACATTACCAGGCGTATATTCGTCGCCTTTTTTAATCACAAACCAGGTTTTAGATGGGTGGTGTAAACCCCACTCTTTTTCCTTATCAATGTTCTTTTTGACCCAGCTTTCAGCATTTCTGGCATTCAGTGAAATATCATATTTAAGCTTATACAG
Organism: Gammaproteobacteria bacterium; assembly: GCA_029880585.1. Taxonomy (GTDB): domain Bacteria; phylum Pseudomonadota; class Gammaproteobacteria; order Enterobacterales; family Kangiellaceae; genus Aliikangiella. The sequence goes on along the minus strand of JAOUOC010000129.1, from coordinate 4,495 downwards.
CCATCCCTGATCTTCCAGAATTATAGTGCTGGGCCTACCAGTAAATTCACTACCATGCTGCATTAGCTTGGGCGTTTTTTGCAAAGCTTGCCCTATATCATCAATTTCAACATCAATAGAACCACCAATTGTGCCGATGATAATTATTTCGTCATAGAGGTCGCTGGTATCATTCATTACTATACTAAGTCGTCACTGTAAAAAACCGAAGATTGATATTTATAACCTGCAGGTTTTTTAGCAGATATCGGCATTTGTCCCACACATTTCATCACACATTCAGAAATATCTTTTTTAACAATTCCATCTCTAAAAATACCGTCTATATAGAGCCATTTTTCAGCAACTGATTCACTAAGTCCATGACTCAAAATAGCATCTTTTAACATTTGCCTTCTCAACAAAAACATATCTTCAGTAATAAACATATGCAAATGAATTAATGCCGGAGTTTCGCCGTGGTAATCACTGTAGTTACCCAGACAATTCAACATAAACTCCGTTTGTTTTCTTACCAGAGTAGGCTTGTTTTTGCCATAAAAAAAAGTGCCCAGCCATTCATCTTCAAAAATCACATCATAAAACCGCTGATGAACTTGCTTAATAACATCTTCACCACCAACTTCCTTCAGGAAGTTTTTAATTTCAGGTTTTTTGCTCAATTCTTCCGAAACAAAATGTTCATCTGAAACTGACGACTGCATAATCGTTGTGATATAACTGAAAACATTTTTAAACATCTCTCTTTCTGACGCTTGAATTTCGTCAAAACTTTGATCCAGAGTATCAACTAATAATTCAACCGCAACAGGATACCACGCAGGATCTACACTATAATTCTGGTGTCTGCCCGCCAAAGATTGATAAGCTGAAACCATTTTTTCATAATGTTTTAGGTTTTTAAAAATTGAAATCATATTTACAAATTTAGAATGCCTTGACTCTAAATTTTTATTAAATACTTTTTCAGCCCCAGGGATTTTGTCAAAAAGCTTTTCAAAAAATAGCTCACTTAAATTATGCGTAATCTCAATGTTTTTTAAAAAGTTTTCTACGTAGTTTTTTTCATTTATATTCATAAACAACAACAAATGACTGCATGTTTCTTGAAAAACATGCAGCCAACTTCAAATTAAATTAACAGCTAAAAACTCATTGTTTCCAGCCAATTTATCATCTTATGGACAGAAAGGCTCAATATCAATAGTCGAAGATCTTACTGCAGACCAACCCATACCCAAATTAGCTTTTTTAGTGGTAATCAAAACAATCAAAGTATCTGGCTTGTTAGGGTGAATCAACATAAAGTGATATGTATTGGCAGTAGTCATTTGTACTTCTGTTATTGATTTCTCAACAGCTTCGCCACGAGTTGAAGACATTAACTTTTCAACAGCTCTGATGTTTTTACCTCTAAACATGTCAACTGCTGATGCAGCAACAGCGTCAAGGTAAGATTGTGTGAAATAAGGTACATTGTGAGCTACACCAATCAATAAACCAGTGTTTAGATCAACAACTGCAGCACCTACAGCACCATCTACATCATCAACAATACCTTTTAATATTGTGTTTAAATCGGACATTACATTCTCCTTACATTTTAAATTGAACTTACATTATTAACTTAAAGTGCTTTGCGTATAGACTCAGCACAGATTTTTGATGAACTAACTAACATTCCTAAACTGCTTTTATCATGTGAAATAGTTACCAGGATCAAATCGTCTCTGATATGCATTAAAACCAAAAAGCCGCGTTCATTTTCAACTATCAGGTTTCTGCATACCCCCATTTTTAGCTCAGCCGTCATAGTATCGCCCAAAGACATCATTGAACTACCCATTGAAGCTATACGATTGACAGGGCAATCTCTGGCTTCAATTTTTGCAACCAAATGACCATCAATTGTTACAGCTGCAGCGGCATCCATTACATCACATCGATCAATCGCTTCACTTAATTTTGATTTGATTACATCAACATTGAATTGGGTGCCTGATTTTTTTAATAACACCTTTATCCAACCTCCAACATGGCTAATAAAGATTCAACCAGAACATTAACATCATTTCTCTTTCTTGCATCAACAGGAAACACTGGATAGTGATAACCTTGTTGTTCAAAAAAAGTATAGTATTTATTCATTTCTTCTGCAGGATTTTTAGCTTTATCCAAATGTGTTACACCAAACACTGCAGTCGTATTTTCAATATGCTGTTTAAAATTGTTTACATAAACACACAAATCTTCAATAGGATCCTTTCTTGAGTTATTAACCAGAATAACTATCCCCAAAGCATTACGTGACAAAATATCCCACATATAGGCAAAACGTTTTTGACCTGGCGTACCATATACTGCCAAAGTTTCACCATCGGAAATCGCCATTTCACCATAGTCCATTGCGATAGTGGTACTATCCTTCAAATCAACCACTTCGTCAGTTGCCTGAACATCGGTTTTCAAAACCGGAATTTCACTTAAGGCTTCTACCGCCTGAGTTTTTCCTGCGCCCACTGTGCCTGTAAATACTATTTTTAGTTGTGCCATTTTTAATGTATCTTTTCTTTAAAAAGCGTACCCAAAACTTTTTGCATTACTGTTTTAGGCGCTTTTGGTGTTAAATTGGCTTCTTTGGTGAAGGAAATTGAATTTTCATCAGCTATTACCTCAATGCCTAACAAATGTGTGGCATTTAAAAAGCTGACAACCACTTCAGCTGGAATTCCTGTTTTAGCTGATGCTGTATCAATATCTGCGGCAAATCTTCTGAAGAAAGCGGCCAGAACGACATGTTCATACTTGTGTTGCAAACGCGTAAAATTGGGCCAACGCTCAAGTTTGTACTTACTGGCTTTTGTCTCATCAAACAAGCTGGCTTGCTTGTCATTGATTGCCATTTCCCAAAAGAAATTGCTTAATGACAAATCGGCTATGCTACTTTTTGCCTTACCGTCTTCAAACTCGCTTGACGAGATTTCCCTAACTTCTATATTTCCAATACCAATTGTTTCAAATACTTTTCTCAATTTATCCAGCGCAATACTGTTTAATTGGGGTTTTTCTATACAAACTTCCTCTGAGTCTACATTAACGTAGATGCTTAGCAAGTTTTTATAAACAATTTGTGAACGCGTTAAACTTTTTATTCTATTTATGAATGGATTAATGTCGTTTGACTTGTTCTCTGCACTACTTTCCGTCGATTTATGCTTTTTTTTGTTAATTGAACGAAAAACATCAGCCAATGTGTTCATGCAGGCTAAAGAGCCTCCTGCCTGATCAATAAACCAGGGACAGGTTGAATTGTTCTTCTTGGCATAAATAACCGGATGGATTTTATTGTTATCCAAAGCTGATTTCAGAAATACCTCTCCACCAGCTTCTTCTGGTGAAAATATGACAACCTGAGCATCACCGGCAGGAGTGAGCTGCCAGATATCACCTTTGAGCTTATTGAACATTCTAATTGTCTGTTCAAGTCTTTTACGCTTTATTTCATCAAATATTCTTACACCGATAGGTATCGGTTGCCTTACCATAGTTGATGAAATCTCTTCTGTTGACGAAGTTACCATTGAAATACCCCCACTAAATGAGTATAGATGAGTATTTTGATTTTGCTGTTAAATTGTTATAAAAATCAGGCTTTTAACTCTGTAGAAACAAAAAATGAAAACTGTTTGGCAAAAATCACAATGTCATTGAAAATTTTTAACAGGTGTTAAAATAATGCACTATACTTGAGTGCTTCTGTATCTTGAAAATAACAGCCCAACATAAAAACTGTGATAATCAGAATTTGAAAATGGATATTAACGAATTAAATCAAGGGCCTATCAAAATTTCACTTTTGACAGACCAGAAACAAAATAATTAACACAAAATCCCGCCGTCTACTGGCAAGTTTATCCCCGTAATATAGGAAGCAGCATCAGAAGCTAAAAACAGAAAGGCTGGCGCAATTTCATGCGGCTGTGCAACTCTGTGCATTGGAATCATAGGCAATAATTGATTAAGAATTTTTTCATTTTGAGTAAGTGCCGAAGCAAATTTGGTTTCTGTTAAACCGGGTAACACTGCATTAACCCTAATACCATACTTTGCGGTTTCCTTGGCCAAAGAAGCTGTCATAGACATAATAGCGGCCTTGGTAATGGAATAAATGCCTTGCATCATCCCTGGTATCACACCATTAATAGAGGCTGTATTAACAATAGCACCGCCACCCTGCTCTTTCATGATTTGGCTGACCAGTTGACTTGTCATCAAATAACCCTTGATATTAACTTCGATAGTTTTATCCACCATCGAATCCGGTGTATCAATGAGTTCACCAAAAAATGGATTGGTTGCTGCATTGTTGACCAGAATATCAATGGTTTTATGATCAGCTTTGACCTTGGCTATCAAGCCTTTAACTGCTTCAGTATCACCAATATGACAAGCGATTGGCACAACATTGTTATTACCATTGGCCTTGTTAATATCT
>JAOUOC010000128.1 GCA_029880585.1 Gammaproteobacteria bacterium | reverse complement strand
ATATCAAGGCATTGCATAAAGCGGGCGTGGATATGGAAGTGCTGGCCAATCGTGGTGTCGAGATCTTTTTTACCCAGGTTTTCAAGCACAGTTATTTTCATGCAGATATGCATCCAGGTAATATCTTTGTTGATGTGACCGATCCCATGCAACCCAAATACATTGGCATTGATTGCGGTATTATGGGGATGCTCAGCGAAGTGGATAAACGCTATCTGGCGCAAAACTTTGATGCCTTTTTTAATCGTGATTACAAACGGATTGCCCAGTTGCATCTGGATTCCGGCTGGGTGCCAGCACACGTTTCTGTGGAGCAATTTGAGTCAGCCATTCGAGCTGCTTGCGAACCCATTTTTGGCAAGCCGCTGGATGAAATTTCCTTTGGCCATTTTCTGGTACAGCTTTTCCATACTGCCAGACAGTTTGATATGGAAGTGCAGACGCAGTTGGTGTTGTTGCAAAAAACCTTGCTCTATGTGGAAGGTTTGGGGCGTCAGCTATATCCAAAACTTGATCTTTGGAAAACCGCCAAACCTTTTTTGCGTGACTGGTTGTCGGAAACCTATGGTATCAAGGCTGTACTGAACAAACTGAAAGACAAGGCGCCTGAGTGGCTGGAACAGATCCCTGAAATTCCTGACAAGGTCAATCAGGTTGTCCATCACTTGAAAACTCAAAGCGAAAATCAGAAAGTGCTGGCTGAAAATATGGAAAAACTCAGCGACTCACAAAAATCACTGAAAAAAAGTTTACGCTGGTCATTGCTGGGTGTGGGATTAATTTTATTAAGCTTTGTCAGTTTGCCAGAAGTTATCAGCTGGCCTTATATAAAAGAAACCTTGCTGGGCTTGTCTGCTGTGAGTTTTGTGTTATCGTTTAGGCAATAAAGCGGGAGCGGGAGAAATTAGGAGCGGGATTCGAGCTGCGAGGTACGAGAAATAAAAGAAGTGCTAAGAGCTAAGTGAGAAGCACTAAGCAAAACAAAAAATAGCTGTCATTGCGAGGAGTTTACGACGCGGCAATCTCCCAAAGGCGATTACCAGCTAATAAGTTCTTCTAAAAATGAACATAAGGTATTCATTCTCAGGCAGGAGCATGGGAACGAGAATAAAGCATAAAAGATCCCCTCTGCCCTTTGGGAGAGGGTTAGGGAGAGGGTAAAATCGGGAACGAGAAAAGAGAGACAAAACCATGAGCGATTGTTTATTTTGCAAAATTGAAAAAAACGAAATTCCATCTGAGCGTGTTTACGAAGATGATGACGTGATTGTGATCCGTGATTTATACCCCAAAGCCAAGGTGCATCTTCTGGTGATCCCTCGTAAACATATTGCCTCTTTAAACAAACTGGAACAAAATGATCAGGAATTAATGGGCAAAATTATGTTATTGTTGCCCCAATTGGCCAAACAGGCAGGTTTGGACGCGGGGTATAGAACCATTATTAATACCGAAAAAGGTGGCGGGCAGGAGATATTTCATATCCACGTACATCTTCTAGGTGGTAGCAAGTTACCTTTTGCTTAAGATTGCGCGAAAGGCAGAGAATTTAAATTGTTTGTAGTGAATTACAACGGAGAGAAAATATCATGATTAGTATGCCAAGTTTATTACTGATTTTGGCGATAGTAATTTTATTGTTCGGTACCAAAAAATTGAAAAATCTGGGTTCGGATTTGGGTGGTGCATTTAAAGGTTTCAAAAAAGCGTTGGATGATGGCGAGTCTAAAGAAAAAAATGTTGAAGACAAATCTGACTCGGATGTTATTGAAGGTGAAGTGGTCGAAGAAAAAAAATCGAAAAAAAAATAACCGGGATTTTTTATGTTCGATATTAGTTTCCTTGAGCTTTTTGTCGTGGGCGTCATTGCACTGATCGTGCTTGGGCCAGAAAGATTGCCACGCGTTGCACGCTCCGTTGGCAGATTTATTGGAAAAGCCAAGCGCAGCTTTAATAGCATTGCTCAGGAAATTGATCGTGAATTGCAGTTGCAGGATATTCAAAGGCAACTGGATGAGCAAAAGGCGCAAATGAATGAGAGTCTTGATCTTGAAAGTGTTAAAGATTCAATTAATGAGACGCAAAACCAAATTCATGCCTTTTCTGAAGATTTAAAGCAGACAGGTATTGAGTCAGGTGTTGAAGTAAAAAGTACTGATAAAGGCAAAAAGACGACTGCCAAACCAAAAAACTCCGGTAAAAAGAAAAAGACGACAAGTTCAAAAACTGCAACAAAACGCAAAACGACTAGTACTGCTAAAACCGCTGGCAAAACAGTGAAAAAAGACAAGTAAATTCCATGACCAATAGCAATCAGACCCAACAGGATAACCAGAGCGATCAGCAGAACAGCGATATGCCATTGCTTTCTCACCTGCTGGAATTGCGAACACGATTGCTCAGAATGATTGTGTCCATTGTGGTGATATTTCTAACACTGATTTATTGGGCCAATGATATTTATCTGATTCTGGCTGCGCCATTGCAAGCCGAGTTACCGGAAGCAACTTCAATGATAGCTACTGATATTGTGTCGCCTTTTTTAACACCTTTTAAAACAACAGCCGTCATCTCTGTTTTTATTGCCATGCCATACATTTTGCATCAGATCTGGGCATTTGTGTCACCTGGTTTGTATCAGCATGAAAAAAAGTTTGCCAGACCTTTGCTGGTATCAAGTATTGTTTTGTTTTATATGGGAATGCTGTTTGCCTATTTTGTGGTTTTTAAACTGGCGTGGGCTTTTTTGGTTTCAGCGGGACCTGAAGGTATAAGAGTTACACCGGACATTAGTCAATATCTCAGCATTGTGTTAAAAATGTTTTTTGCCTTTGGCGTCGCTTTTGAAGTGCCAGTGGCCACCGTGCTGATTATCTGGTCGGGTATCAGTAGTGTAGAAAGTTTGCAGGAAAAAAGGCCCTATGTCATTGTGGGGGCTTTTACTGTGGGTATGCTGCTAACACCGCCAGATGTGATTTCACAAATTTTGCTGGCAATCCCCATGTTAATATTATTTGAATTGGGTATCTGGTTTGCCAAATTAAAACCGGTTAATAAAGAATAAACTGAGTGAGGATAAGATAATGAGAGCGATTTGGATAATATCTGTTTTTCTGGTTACGGCAATGCCAACCGCAAAAGGTAAATCGGTAGATGATTGTGCCAAAATTGAGGACAATAAGGAAAGGCTTTCCTGTTTTGATAAGGCCTTTTCAGAGAAAGAAAGTGGGACAAAGACAGAAAATCCTGATCAAAAGCCTGTTGCTGATGAACAGACTGAAGAAACGAATCTCGTAAATGAGCAGGCTTTAAGAGTTGATTCAGCTACAACCGTACAGAATTCAAAAAAAGATGTGTTGGTTATTGATCAGGAAGAAGCATTTGGTAAAAAGAAGATTGAGTTGGTTCAGATTAAAAGTATCGAGTCTCATATTGTTGGAACATTCAAAGGCTGGAAAAAAGGTCAGATACTTACGCTTGCTAACGGGCAAAAGTGGAAAGTTATGAATCAGCGTTCAGGCTATGTGAATACGGAAAATCCGAAAGTCATAATTTCAGAGGGCTTTTGGGGTTCATTTAATATGAAAGTTGAGGGTTTGAATGCAGCTGCAAAAGTGAAGAGAATAAAATAAACAGTTTGGTTGCTGTAACTATTATGGATGAATTTTTAAACATATTGAGTATTATATTATTGCCGCCAGGTTTAAATTTTGCGCTAATGATAGTTGCGCTGATTGTTTACAAAAAAAGAAAATCATTGTCGAGAAAATTACTGATTATTAATGCCGGATTTCTTTTGTTGCTGGCAATGCCTTTTGTTGCAAGATCATTAATGTCATCACTGGAACCAAAACCTTTGGTTATGTCAGAGCTCAAAGAATTAATGCAGAGTGAATCCAAAAAAGCAATTGTAGTACTTTCTTACGGTCGTCAAATTCTGGCCAAAGAATATGGTGACATTGATACTATTAATGACGAAACGCTGTTGGGATTACAATATGCAGTTTGGTTAAAGAAGAAGACAGAATTTCCTCTGTTAGTTTCAAGTGGAAACGGTAAAAACAAGGCAACAAGTGATACCATTTTGATTAATAATGCATTGATAGCAAATTTTGAAATTTCTCCGGATTGGCTTGAAGCCAAAAGTGTTAACCTGCAACAAAGTGCAGAATTTTCAAAAGCAATATTAAAACAGGAAGAAATAAACCAGTTGGTGATAATTGCGCCTGCCAGCCAAGCGAAAAAAGTAGCTGTTGTTTTTGAAAATCATGGATTTGAAGTAATGTCGGCTGCCTACAATTTTCATTTTAGTGATAGCCAATTAATGGAGAGCTACAGCTTTTTGCCTTCCAGTTATGCGCTATATAAAAGTGCTGAAGCAATTGAAGAAATTATAATTTACTGGTGGTATGACTTGTAATGCAAGGGCAGGATCAGGCGCGATATTATTTGGACTGTCAGTCATTTTTAGTTAGAATCATCAGATCATAAGAGAAAGCAGATTGGGTAATAATGTCTCTCAAGCAAATATTTATAGAACTGGCCATAAAAAAGCAGGTACTTAAATTTGGTGAGTTTACTCTCAAGTCAGGGCGAAAAAGCCCTTATTTTTTTAATGCCGGCTATTTTAATTCAGGCGAAGACCTGAATATTCTGGCCGATTGTTATGCCAATACTTTGGTGGATTCTGAGGCTGATTTTGATATGTTGTTTGGTCCGGCATACAAAGGTATTCCTCTGGCCGCCGTGACCGCTCTTGCATTGAATCGAAATCATCAAAAGTCGGTAGGTTATTGTTTTAATCGCAAGGAAAAGAAAGATCATGGTGAAGGTGGTTCATTTGTCGGGGCCCCTTTGCAAGGTAAAGTGGTTATTGTTGATGATGTGATTACCGCTGGAACAGCAATTCGGGAATCTATTGATTTGATAAAGCAGGCTGGTGCCACACCATCGGGGATTTTGATTGCACTGGATAGACAGGAGAAAGGTAAATCTGAATTATCTGCGATTCAGGAAATAGAAAGAGAATTTAGCTTGCCTGTCTATGCTATAATTTGTTTAGATGACTTGGTTACTTACTTGTCTTCTCACGCTGAATTGGGGAAATTCAAGGAAGCAATGTTAAGCTACAGGACAGCATATGGAGTTAAACAGGATGGGACGAGGTAGATTATATTTACCATATTTTTTATTTGTCAGTTTTAAACCCGAAAATAATAGAGAAATTAATAATTAAAGAATGAAGGGATGGCGATGAAAACTTATTTTATAAAAGTAGTAATACTAATATTATTGTTGAGCTTCGGCATTGCCTCGGCCAAGGAGTTTTATCGTTACAAGGATGCAAATGGACATACTATTATCAAGGACCAAATTAACAATGAAATGATTCAATCCGGGTATGATATTTTAAATGAATCCGGTATGCTTAAAGAGCGGATTCCTCCCGCCAAAACGTTAGCTCAGGAAGCTGAAGAAAAACAAAGATTGATAGAAAAAAAGAAAGCAGATATTGCATTACAAAAGCAGATCAGAGACGATACTTTATTACTAAGACAATTTAGCTCGGTGGGAGATATTATTCGAAACCGTGATGCGCAACTTTTAGCCATTGAGCAGCGAATCAAAATTCAGAAAACCAAAGAAAATCTGTTAATTTTGCAATTGGAAGATCTGCAAAAAGTAGCAGCAACCCATGAGAGATTAGGACAAAAAGTTCCAGCTAAAATTGATAATGATATTAAATCAACATATGCCCAGATTGCCGGTAATGAAGTAAGCTCTAAAAATCTTGAAAAAGAAAAGTTAACGGTTGCCGGACAATATGAAAAAAATATTCTCCGTTACAAAGAACTGGAATCTTTGCGTAGAACCAGATTGAATGAAGAGCAAAAGGATGATCCTTCCGAGCCTGTAATTTATGATTGTCCAGATAACAAGAAGTGTGCTGGCGCGTGGCAATTGGCTCAGGTTTATGCCAATGACAATGCGACTGGTGATATAGAGATAATTACCGATTCCTTAATTGTAACCAGCAGTCCTAAAAAAGATACTGATTTGGCATTATCCTTTTCAAGGATTCCCGGGTTGAATGGTAAGCAGCAAATTGTTTTTGAAGTGACCTGCAACAATAGTGAAGCAGGTGTAGAACTTTGTAAAAAGGATCAAGTTAAGTCGCTGAAGACCAACTATCTTAAAGAATTAAAAGAAAGACTGAAATAGTTTAATGTGAAAAGGAGTCAATATTTCTCGTCTGGACAAGAGATATTGACCTGTATGTTAATAAAGTTTTATATCTTCCAGCTCTCAGAAAGTAACTTCCATTGGTTGTCCCATTGATCGGCAGGTTGTATCTCAAAATTTGAACGTACAAATTGTTGTATTCTGCCTTCGATAAGTGCAGTTAACAATCTTGCCATAGCATTGGAGTCCACGCTGGAAACTCCGCTTGCTACAGAAGCATTTCTGATCAATTGTTTAATTTGTACTTCCAGTTTGTCAAAAATTTGAGACACCCGTTGCTTTAATCGGCTGGTTTCTCCCAATAACACTTCTGCGGTTAATAAACGGCTAAGACCAGGATTCTTCTGACTAAAATTTAATACCAGAGAGGCGATAAGCGAACATTTGTTTAGCGTTGAATCATCAGAAGACAAGATGGTATTCACACGAGTGAAAATACTTTCTTCACAGAAATCCAGTAATGCTTCAAACATTTTGGCCTTGCTGGGAAAATGGCGGTATAACGCAGCTTCAGAAACGCCAACTTCCTTGGCGAGTCCGGCTGTAGTAATGCGATCCCCTAAATCTGTTTCAAGCATTCTTGCAAGATTCTGTAAAATATCCTGTTTTCTATTTATTTTATTATTCACTCAATACCTCTTTTAAAAATCAACATTTAAACTGCTGTCAACCATCAGGAGTTGTTGGCGGAACATTTTTTTGATTCGTTCCAGAGAAGACTGATTTCTGGCTTCAAAACGGGCAACCAAACAGGGTGAAGTGTTTGAAGCGCGAACCAGACCCCAGCCATCCTGATATTCGACTCGAACACCGTCAATGGTAATGACATCTCCATCACCAAATGCGCCTTGCAATTTCAGGCGTTCAACAAAATTGAACTTTTTATCATCAGCAATAGGAATATTAATTTCAGGTGTACTCAAACTGTCAGGTAGTGATTTGAATACAGCTGCTGATTTTCTGGTATCTGCTGACAGTATTTCCAGCAATCTTGATGCTGCGTAAAGAGCATCGTCAAACCCATACCAGCGTTCCTTAAAGTAAATATGTCCACTTCCCTCACCGGCAAGCAGAGCACCGGTTTCTCGCATTTTGGCTTTTATCAGGGAATGACCGGATTTCCACATGATC
>JAOUOC010000127.1 GCA_029880585.1 Gammaproteobacteria bacterium | reverse complement strand
GCCATTTTCAACCAGTTGTTTTCTTAGTTGTGTCAGTTGCAACTGTTTACCGGTAATAAACTCGTGGCAATTGAGTTGAATAAAACTTTTGTCTGACAGTTTTTGCAAGGCAGAAGTCACAGGAAGTAGAAGAACGCCTTTGTGCATCTGTGGTAGGTGATAGAGAGCTCTTAGTCGCTGGGAAATAATATCCTGATGTGGTGAAAAATAATCATATGGCAAGGTTTCCCAGTCCGGAAAAGTGACAACGGGAATATCTTCACCAGACAAAAAGTATTCTATTTCATCTCGTATATTATCAAGCTCGCCGGCATCCGTCAGAAGTGCTACCAACAGGCCTTGATGACTTTTGGCGATTTCCGCAACCGTAAAACTGTATGAACTTTGATTAATACCATCAATATAGTTGGTAAAGCCTACTTTATGATTGACTGATGAATAAAGTGATTGAATGCCGTTGGTCATTAATTAATCGTTGATGTCTTTGAACTTAAAAGAGAAAGGCGAAGGATTATATCCTAATGCTGCAATCAATTGAATGATAATATCTGCTTAACTTTAACTCATTGTTGTAACAGGCATAATAATCTCATATTAATGGTTCAGTTGATCTTGCAAATATGTTATTTTCCGAACAAATAACATCCATTCACAGTTTCCATTATGAAAAACTGCTGCGCGTCAAATGACTTAAAATCTCAGAAATCACCACGTAAACTCCAATGCCCGAACTGTGACAACATGAGTCAATCAGTCTCTTTTGATACCATTTTATTTCATATCGATTCTCCCTGGTTACATATAAAAGACAACAAAAATCCTTCAGACAATAATTACTATTTTTGTGGTAACCGCGATTGTGAACTGGTTTATTTTGATACTGAAGGCAATGGTTTTAACAAAAAACAAATGTCAAAAAGTACACAGGAAAGCTTATTCAATGATGTTAAAACCATTTGTTTTTGTTATCACATTACTGAGAAACAGATCAAAGATAAGCCAGAACTAAAAGATTTTGTAATAGAACAAACAAAATCAGGGCACTGTGCCTGTAATATTAAAAATCCGTCAGGATTATGTTGCCTGAAAAGCTTTCCGAAAAATTAATCAATCATCAGCTGGTTGTAATAAAAAACAAAACTATGGAGTAGTGAATGAATATTATTGAACAAATGCATAAAGAGCTGGAAAATAACGATGCGTTAGAACTTGCTAAAAAGCATTCAATTGATTACATCAGTCAGATTAACGACAGAAATGTTTACCCGACAAAACAGGCTCTCGACAATCTGTCTTTTTTTGATGAAGACTTGCCATCTCAACCTGCTGACAATTTACAATTGCTCAATGATTTACACCAATATGGCTCACCAGCTTCTGTAGCACAAACTGGTGGCAGATATTTTGGTTTGGTCAACGGAGGTATGATTCCGGTTTCATTGGCTGTGAGCTGGCTTGTTTCAACCTGGGATCAAAATGTTCCGCTTCATGTTACTTCGCCAATTAATGCAAAGCTGGAATCTGTTTGTGAAAAATGGTTGCAACAAGTATTAGGTTTGCCATCAGATACAGTTGCCGGTTTTGTTAGTGGCAGTTCCATGGCTATTTTTTGTGGTTTGGCAGCTGCAAGGTATCGCCTTTATCAAAATTTGAATTGGGATATTAACAGCAAAGGATTTGCAGGTGCTCCCAAAATCAGAATTATTGCCAGTAAACACGCTCACGGTACAGTTTTAAAAGCCATTGCTTTACTTGGATTGGGTACAGATAATATTGAATGGCTTGATGTTGACACGCAGGGCAGGGCGATAGCATCAAGTCTTCCTGAACTTGATCAAAGCTGTTTGGTGATCCTGCAAGCAGGCAATGTTAATTCAGGCTCGTTTGATCCCTTTGAAATTATCTGTCAAAAAGCAAAACTGGCTGGAGCCTGGGTACACATTGATGGTGCATTTGGTCTCTGGGCGGCCGCCAGCAAACAATTAGCACATTTAACCAAAGGTATGGATGGAGCTAATTCATGGTCTGTGGATGGCCACAAAACCCTCAATACGCCCTATGATAACGGTATTTTACTTTGCAGAGATAAAGAGGCTTTAACTCATGCGTTACATGCAGCAGGCTCCTATATTGTTTACGGAAACGAAAGAGACGGCATGCTTTACACACCAGAAATGTCTCGCCGTGCCAGAGCGGTAGAGCTTTGGGCAGTGATGAAATATCTGGGATCAAATGGAATATCAGAGCTGATCGATAACTTACACTGCAGAACAAAGCAGTTTGCAAATGAGTTAAAAGGGGCTGGGTTTAAGATATTGAATGATATTGTGTTTAATCAGATTATAATTGAAGTTGGTGATGAAGATATCAGAGATCGATTTTTAAAACATATCCAACAATCGGGCGAATGCTGGGTTGGTGGTAGTCAATGGTTTGATAAACCGGTAATAAGGATCAGTGTTTGCTCATGGGTAACAACAGATGAAGATGTGTCCCGTTCAGTAAATGCATTTGTCGATGCAATGAAATATGTAAAAAGCGCGTTAAAATAGGGTTTTGGCACAGTCATATTTAAAAAAATTATAAACAGGTCGCATTTAACCGAATAAAAAACGAGCAAATAAACCAATATCTTGATAGAGTATCATTGCTCGTATTAACGAGAGCGACTTTAATAATGAAAAAAGTCGTTTAAAACAAACATAACATTTTAAAAGGGGTGAAAAATGAAACATTTAAAAATTATATTATTAATGCTTGCCGGATTAGTTGTGTCAGGATGTGATAATGCCAGTAATTCAGATGCAGCAACAGAAGAAGTGACTGTAGAAGTTGAAACTGTTGTAGAAGAAGCTGAAGCTGCTGTTGAAGGCGCTGTAGAAGAAGCTGAAGCTGCTGTTGAAGGCGCTGTAGAAGAAGCTGAAGCTGCTGTTGAAGGCGCTGTAGAAGAAGCTGAAGCTGCTGCTGAAGAAGCTGTAGAAGAAGTCGAAGCTGCTGCTGAAGAAGCTGTAGAAGAAGTCGAAGCTGCTGCTGAAGAAGCCGAAGATAAAGGTGATGACCAGTAATTAGCAATTCGCAATACAATAAATCCTGCTATCTTTTACATTTTCGTATCCAGATAGCAGGATTTTTTTATGAAAGTTTTACTGAACTTTTTAATGCAAAATGACTATAATAGAAGCCCGATAACGTTCAATTCAATTATTTGAGGAATCATTTAATGAGAATCATCCTTCTTGGTGCGCCAGGCGCAGGCAAAGGTACTCAGGCACAATTTATCAAAGATCAATTTAATATTCCGCAGATATCAACTGGAGATATGCTTAGAAGTGCAGTAAAAGCTGGCACGCCACTGGGTTTGGAGGCAAAAGCCGTTATGGATGCAGGCAAGCTTGTGTCAGATGATATTATTATCGGTTTGGTAAAAGAACGTGTGGCAGAAGATGATTGTGAAAATGGTTATTTACTGGATGGTTTTCCAAGAACAATTCCACAGGCAGATGCAATGAAATCAAATGGAATTGATGTTGATTATGTCATTGAAATTGACGTTTCAGATGAGGAAATAATCAAACGTCTGGCAGGCAGAAGAGTGCATCCTGGTTCTGGTAGAACTTATCACATAATATATAATCCACCGAAAACAGATGGTGTTGATGATGAAACAGGAGAGTCTTTGATTCAACGCCCTGATGACAGCGAAGAAACCGTAAAAGATCGCTTAAATGTTTATCATAACCAAACCAAGCCTTTAATTGATTATTATACAGACTGGTCTAATACTAATGATAATGATGCTCCTGGATATATAAAAATCAATGGTACTGGCAGTTTGCAAGAGATCAGTGAAAACATCATGAAGTCTTTGCGAAGCTAATCTGATATGAAATCAAGAAAACTGGGTGTAATGTTGGTCAATCTGGGAACGCCGGAAGAACCGACACCTAAAGCGGTAAGAAAATTTTTAAAGGAATTTCTCAGCGATAAGCGCGTTGTAGATCTTCCAAGAATCATTTGGTTACCTGTCCTTTATGGAATTATCCTGACTTTTCGACCTAAAAAGGTTGCCGAGAATTATCAGGCAATATGGACAGAAGAAGGTTCTCCCTTATTAAATTTCTCCAAACAGCAACAAAAGCAATTACAGCTATCATTAGATTCTTCTCTTACTGATTATGAAAGTAAAGTTTGTATTGCAATGACTTACGGCAATCCATCGATAAAAGATAAAGTTGACGAGTTAAACCAATGGGGCGCAGACAAAATCATTGTGTTACCGCTTTACCCGCAATATTCAACGACAACCACTGCGCCAATTGAAGATCAATTAACCAAATTTACAGACTTTTTTGATAAGTCGGATAATATTTTCATCGATAAATACCATGTTGATTCTGATTATATCGATGCGCTGGCCAATTCGATTAAAGATAGTAAGGTTGATATCAATGCTATCGACAAACTGGTGATTTCTTTTCACGGCATCCCAAAGCGTTATGTTGTGAGCAAGGGTGACCCTTATCAACAACAGTGTGAAGAAACAGCGCAAGCTCTGGCTAAAAAACTTAAATTAGCTGATGAACAATGGTTACTGGCATATCAATCCAGACTTGGAAAGGAGGAGTGGTTAACGCCTTATCTTGATAAAACTATTGAAGCATTGCCATCACAAGAAGTTAAAAATATAGCTGTAATTTGTCCCGGGTTTTCGGTAGATTGCCTTGAAACATTGGAAGAGGTGGCTATGCAAAATAAAGAATTATTTCTCTCCAATGGTGGCGAGCAATTCCAATATATCCCAGCTCTAAACAGCAGTTCAAATCACATTCAGATGATGAAAAATATTATTTTACAGTCTTTGTAACAGTTTCAAACAACCATCAGGCTCTAAACATCTGGTTAAATACTTCAGGATAGGTTTGGCAGAAAATAACTTTTATGCCTTCTTTTAAATATTCAGGCAATTTATCATACTGATTGCTTACAGATTTTGGCAAAATAATGTTTTTGAGCCCATCGCGCTTTGCTGCGACCAGCTTTTCTCTTATGCCACCAACTGCCAACACTTTTCCTGTAAGCGTTAACTCTCCAGTCATTGCGTATCCTTTTTTGCATGGTTTGTTACTAAGCAAGGAGATGATTGCCGTAGCGATTGTTATACCGGCACTTGGTCCATCTTTTGGCGTTGCACCTTCAGGTACGTGAAGGTGAATGCAAATATCATCCATACATTTTTTGTTAAGACCAAACAGCTCAAGATTTGCAGCAATGTAACCGTAAGCGATTTCAGCTGACTCTTTCATCACGCTGCCTAACTGACCGGTTAATTTAAACGCTCTGCCAGATTCATGAACGGTAACCGCTTCAATGTTAAGCGTCGCACCTCCCATCAATGTCCAGGCAAGACCAGTGCAGATACCTACACCAGACATTAACTTTTCATCATTATGTAATGGAATGCCGACATAACGGGACAGATTTGCCTGAGTCACTTTTATTTTTTTATTTGGGTCACCAAGAATTTCAACTGCGGCTTTTCTGATTATTTTGTTAAGCAGTTTATCAAGATTTCTGACGCCTGCATCTCTTGCATAGCCTTGTATAACATTTTTAAGCGCTGCATCTGTTAATTGCAGTTTTTTGTTTGATAGATTTGCTGACGCCAGTTGTTTTGGCCATAAATGATTTTTGGCAATTTGATATTTCTCTTCAGCAAGATAACCGCTTAATCTGATAACTTCCATTCTATCCAGCAAAGGTTGCGGTATTGTGTCTGTTTGATTGGCTGTACAAATAAAAAGCACATTTGATAAATCCAGTCTGACATCAAGATAATGATCGAGAAATTGATTATTTTGCTCCGGATCCAGAGCTTCAAGTAACGCAGAGGAGGGATCGCCTTGATGGCTACTGCCCATTTTATCAATCTCGTCCAGCATAATGACAGGGTTGGAGGTTTCCGTATCTACAAGCGCCCTGACAAGTTTGCCAGGCATCGCGCCAATATAAGTCCTTCGATGTCCCTTTATTTCAGCTTCATCACGCATACCGCCTACAGAAAAGCGATAAAACTTTCTTTCGATAGCATCTGCTATAGAGCGACCGATTGATGTCTTGCCAACACCTGGTGGGCCGACAAGCAATATAATTGATCCAGAAATTTTGTTTTTAAGCTTTGCTACTGCCAAAAATTCAATAATTCTTTGTTTAACATCATCCAGACCACTATGATTTTTGTCTAATTGAGTCTTTGCGTCATCAATCTCTATCCTGTCTTCTGTTTTGAGCCCCCAGGGCACTTTGGAGAATACTTCAAGATAATTTCTTGTCACTGCATATTCTGGAGAGCCAGATTCGAGTACCGATAGCTTATCCAGTTCATCAAGAAATTTTTGCTCACAACTGACCGGCAGTTCTTTACCCAACATATTGCTTTGGAATCTTTCAATGTCAGCCGTTTTATCATCTTTAGCAATTCCTAATTCCTTTTGAATTGCTTTAAGTTGCTCCTTAAGGAAAAACTTACGTTGATGATCGCTAATTGAGCTTTCAACCTGGTCATACAGGCTTTTTTGCAGGTGAGCGACTTCAAGTTCTTTATTGATAAGCGTCATGACCTTGTGCATTCTATTTTTCAAATGAACCGTTTCAAGAATATCCTGTAGTTGCTCTTTGGCAGAAGAAGAAACAGAAGCTGCAAAATCCGTTAATTCTGAAGGTTCGTTATTATCGAAGTTGGTAAGGATAAATTTTACTTCTTCTCCGTGTATAGGATTTAGAGGCAATAATTCCTTTAACTTGTTAATGATGGCCGATCCATAGGCCTGCAATTCATTATCATCGCTATAATCCGGTTCGTTTGGATATTCCACTGAAACCATATAGGGAGGCGTAGTTTTTAACCATTTTTTAATTCTGAATCGTTGAATTCCTTCAGCGATAAATTGGACTTTACCATTTGCCAGTATTGGTTTATGAATTTTTACCAGCGTACCAACCTTATAAAATTCATCGGGTAATTCATTGCTCTTGTTTTCACTTTTTACCAGAATCAAACCTGTGAGATAGTCCTGCGTGTCAGCAATGTAGTCAATTGTTTCCTGCCAACTTTCCTGCCGCATTAATATGGGTAAGGTTTGAGGCGGAAAAAATGGTCGTTCAGTGATAGGTAACAGGCATATTTCTTTGGGTAAATACTTAACCGATTCTTCTGCAAGATTAGTTTTTGTACTTTTTTTGTTGATGTCCATAGTTGATTCTTATTTTGCAAGATTGAAATTTTGACACAACAACTCTGTCTTATTTTCCTGATTATAGTCTGATTTAGCTTTTTTTTCCTGTTGCATAAAGAAAAATTTGCCACCGCATTTTTCATGGGTGTAAACTGATACTGTAGGA
>JAOUOC010000126.1 GCA_029880585.1 Gammaproteobacteria bacterium | reverse complement strand
TAAATTGCTATCTTCCCCATTCCAGTGGCTTGCTCCATAGGGTGAGCCTCCTGAGCTGGTGTGAATCAGATCGGTTTGACTGAAAGGTAAGCCACATACCAGCATACCATGGTGTAAAAAAGGCAATATCATGGACAGTAAGGTTGATTCCTGACCTGCATGCAGCATACTTGATGAGGTGAAGAAACCAACAGGTTTATTGGCAAGTTTACCAGTAAGCCAGAAGTCACTGGTTTGTTCTAAAAAATGTTTTAAAGGCGCAGCCATTGTACCAAAGCGCGTAGGGCTTCCTACTGCCAGACCATCACATTCCAGTAGATCTTCTTTTACGACATAGATATCGCCATCAGAAGAAAGTTCATCATCTGTATTATGATTATTGAGAGAGGGAACAGTTCTGACAATAGCTTCTGCACCCTGTTTCTCGACGCCTCTAGCAACCAGATGAGCAAGTGATTTGGTTGTGCCACCAGCGGAGTAATAAAGTACCAGTATTTTGGTCATTTAATCAGATCCAGTACATTTTCAGGTGGACGGCCAATTACAGCTTTATCACCTTTTACGACAATAGGTCTTTCAATCACTTTGGGAAATTTTACCATTAAATTTATTTGTTCCTCTTCAGAAAGCGATGCATTATCTAAACCGGCTTCCTTGTATTCTGCTTCATTTTTACGCATGATATTCACAGGTTTTAAATCAAGAGCCGATAATATTTGCTTTAATTCTTCAGCCGAAGGTGGAGAATCAAGATATTCAACAATATCAGTCTGAATTTGATTTTGATTAAGTATTTCAAGAGTTTGTCTTGATTTTGAACAGCGCGGATTGTGGTAAATAATTACATCAGCCATGAAATTACCCTTTTTTGTAATAAATAGAAAACGATTCAGAATTGTTAGTCATCACCAGATTGAGTAATATAGCAATTTATGTGGTCAAACTTAAGCAAAAATATAATCTAAAATTATAAAACTTCGGGAAAACAGTGTGTTGAAGGAAAAATTTGAGTTGATGGAAAAAATCGAATTCACTAAAGCATTCGTTTTGTATCTGTTCAGACGTTACCATAAAAATAATTGCTCATCTATTGCGGCCAATTTGACCATCACCAGTCTTTTGGCGCTTGTTCCACTGGCGTCTGTCATCTTTATTTTTCTTGATTTGATCCCCAGTTTTAGAGAATTGGGTCAACATTTTCAGTCTACACTTTTTAGTTATTTTGTACCTCAATCCGGGGACACTATTAATCAGTACCTGAATGAATTTGTCGATAAAACCAGAAACCTGTCGGCAATTGGTAGTGTGATGCTGGTGATAACGTCACTCTTGCTGATGCGCAGTGTTGAAAGTAGTTTCAATACAATTTGGCATGCAAGGTCACGCTCTTCCAGAATCAAAACATTTTTGGTGTATTGGGCTGTTCTGACTCTGGGGCCAATTTTGTTGGGAACCAGCTTGTTGATAACCTCTTATGTTAAGTCTTTGCCTCTGATTAATGAAGCGATTGTCACATATCATCAAGGTATAACTTTTTGGTTACCCTTTATGCTAACAAGTTTGGCATTTGCTCTGATGTTTTATGTGGTACCAAACAAGCAGGTCAGTTTCAAGCATGCCATGATTTCCGGTGTCATTACCGCATTGCTTTTTGAATTACTCAAGTATTTCTTTGGGCTTTTTGTTGCCGGATTTTCATCCTACCAATTGATTTTTGGTGCTCTGGCAACAGTTCCATTGTTTTTGATCTGGATTTACCTATGCTGGTCATTGTTGTTATTGGGCGCTGAATTTTGTTATGCCATGGAGCATTTCGATTTAAGAAGAAAATACCTTGAATCACATCCCTTTATGGAAATTGTAGTCCTGTTGCTGGTTTTTATTGAATTTCAGATTGTGGGTAAACCTCTGGGGTTTGATGATATAAAACAAAAGCTAAAATTAAAGCAATCTCTGCAAAGCATACGTTGGCTGGATTTGTTAATAGATGAACTAATGATAACAAAAGGTGATGATGGTAATTTCAGTTTACTGATAAATTATCAGGGAATAACGCTAAAACAGATATATCGGCTGTCTGGTTACCAGCTTCCGAAAGTGGACGAGATTGCCAAATCCAACTTACCTCAGACTATAAAAAAGCAGATTGGCAAGTTGGTTGATGGAATGGAAAAGGCGCTTAATAATCGCCTGGCAGACGGATATCATCCAGAGTCAAAGGCTTAACTTTCTCTATTTCCTCAAACTCGTCATAAACATGGCCTTTGTCATGAGGAATTGCAGTCCAGGGCAAGTCTTCAATATTACTGGCATTAATTTTTTGCAAAATTTCCGGTTTAAGTTCATAGGTTTGATAAAAGAACCTTTCAACCTTGGCAGTAACATCCACATGAACTCTAGGTCGAATTTCAACAGGTTCCTGATATCCAACCATTGCAAAGGCTCTATCGCCCTGATAAGTGCCGCGTGATGTCACCAGAGTTGGCGCTGAGCTTTCTTTAACAGAGGCATCAGTCACCAGAATTGCCGGCAAACCACCTTTCGCACTTTTTCCCTGATGTAACACTAACCTGACGGGAGAGTAATGCCCATCAATATATTTAAGGCCAATAGAAGTACCCTTGTGGTTATCGCCTGTGTGCCAACAGCAAACCGATAGTCGCCAATGTTTGGCTGGCTTGCCATCAATGTATTCACGTATGAGTACCAGTTCTCCAATGGCAATTTTTCCAATCAGATTTCGGTGGTTATGTAAGCCAATTCCGCCACTACTGACATTCGATGCATTCCATACTGAGCTGGATTCAATGTTGGACTTGTTTGTCAGATCTTCAAGCGTCAGTCGAGCGCCACCTGAGTTTTGTGTAGTAGATAAAACATGGCAAATATTGTGTATGCCCCAGACACTATCGACTTTGGTTACTATTGGATAACGTCTGGCATTTCTTTCAACTCTATTTCTCCAGTGTAATAGTAAATGCCTGATCAGCCGCTTACCATCAGATAGAGAAATTGATTGATGAAATGAGTTTTCCGGCAATTTATTTCTTTCATCACAATAGCCAAGATGAAAACTCAGTTGTTTAATCAAGTCAACTGTAAGTAATAATCTGATTTTTGGATCTTCAGGATCATCGAGTTCGCTTGTTACAAAATTAGGTTTTTGTTCACTGGTCACATCAATGATAAAGCATTCTGATTTTCTAAAATCATCGGGATCTTCTGATATTCGAGATAAGTTTAAATTGTTCTGTAAATAATGTAACACCTGCCAATGCTCCCCAGGCCCCAAATGATATGGATCTGCAAGCGCAATCAGGCAGTTTTTCAAATAATTCTGCTCAATAGTATTCAGGCAATGATCGTTACCAGTTTCAATTTCAATATGTTGAAGTTCATGCTTACTCGAATAAGCGAATAAAGAATTAATTTCACGCCAGATGTAAATTGGAATGGGAGAGTATTTTTCATATTGCTCAATTAACATCAGACCAAGGTAATGAATCGCAAAGGCAATTGCCTTGATCTTGATTTTGTTATTTCCCCAGAACTTCCTGTTTTGAATACAATCATTGACAATGATTTTATAGGCAAAAGCCATTTCTGCGGTCAGCAATTTGAGCTGCTTGAGATTGGTTTGCATTTGTTCCTTTTTCTGCACCTTAAGTGCAGCAACAGGTCTGAAATATTGATGAATCTGTCTGTAACCTAGATCAAATTGTTCGACAAGCTGCAGTCTCTCCTTGTAAGGTAATTCTGTACGATTAAGGCTATGAATTCCTCTGGTAATTTCCGGAATTGATCTGGTCATATCCGCAAAGGGCAGAGATTTTAACCAGAGAGAGAGTCTTTTGGGATCTGTTTCAACAAGAATAGCTTGTCCGTCTTGCTGGGAGGGTGTTGTTAATTTTATTGCTTCCATTTTATCCTGCTCCATTATCCTGCAAACGATATACTATTGGTCTGTACTTAAAAGATTAAACAGACGAATAAAAGTATAGTCCTAAAATTTTTTCTTCGAAAATTTTATTGAAAAATATTGACGTTTTTATGTTGTTTTATTCTTCAAAAATCCTTTCATAATAGATAGAGGCTTGACTTTCCTTCTTCAAATTACGGCTGGAATTGGTTAAACTTACGAAGTCCTTAATTCACAATAAATCTGATGAAGAATATAACATATTTCAAATTGAGAATTCTAATAACTTTGTTTTTTTTAACAACTGGTTGTAGCAGTCAGCCTGACTTTGAATTCATCACTGGAGAGAAAAAATCACTCAATGATTATAAGGGACAATGGGTGTTAATTAACTTTTGGGCTGAGTGGTGTGCTCCCTGCTTGAAAGAGATACCGGAACTTAACCAGCTAAACCGGATGTCAGGGCAGAAAAATATGGTGGTGATTGGGGTGAGTTATGATAAAGTATCCAACCAGAAGCTAAGGGAACAAGTAGAAAAATACGGTATTGAGTATCACATGATGGCTACAGAACCTATGCCAATTTTGCCATTTTCCTTGCCATCAAAATTACCAGCTAATTACTTGCTGGATCCTGAAGGCAATTTGGTAGATAAACTTTTAGGGACACAAACTGTCGAAACTATCGAGCTGTTACTGGAAAATCATAAAAACAGATACAATGCACAGAACAATAATGACAATTGAGTGATAATCATCTGGTAGAAAATATAGACCTTTGATGTATAACCGGATTGAAACCAAATGAATTATTTAGGCTTAAAAATGATAAAGATGTATAAAAAATTTACGTTAGCCATTTTGCTATTGTTAAGTGGGCTTTTTACTGCCCATGCTGTTGAAGTCGATAATCTGTATCAGGTTAAGTATCTTGTATCTGACCAATCACAAACTACCCGCTGGAATATGGCCGTTCAAGGCCTGAAGGAAGTTCTGGTTCGTAAAACCGGAGGCGAAGCAATATTGGCGGTAGAGGGTACGGAAAATGCGATTTCCAAAGTGACTACCTATTTGCAAAAATACCAATACAAACAAGAGCCAATGAGTCCTGATAGTAATCGTAAAGCTTTATTTTTGCAGTTAGATTTTGAACCCAGATTAATTGATGATTTGATTAAAAGTTCAGGCATTCCTATTTGGGGCAACAATCGGCCCGTAACTATTATGTGGTTGGCTATTGAGGAAGACTTTAAGCGAAGCATTGTTTCTGATAGTCATAAGGATATTTCACAACTCATGTCCTTTAATGCAACAAGACGTGGCATTCCGGTTGTTTTGCCTTTAATGGATATTGAAGATTCCTCAGCTGTAACAGTGACAGATGTGTGGGGTAAATTTGATCAGGTGATGATTGATGGTAGCAAGCGTTATGCAGCTGATGCTGTTGTAACGGGACGCTTATTCAAACAATATGCCAGCTGGCATGCCCAATTATCTTATATTAATGGTGACGTTAAAGTAACCTTTGATCTGGAAGCAGAATATATTGACGATTTGATTATTCAGTTAATTGATCAGTTAACCGGTTTTTTATGTGATAAATACTGTGTTGCCGAGATCGGAGAAACCAACAAGGTTATTTTCCAGCTAACAGATGTAAATAATTTTAAGGAAATGGTGAGCGTTAAATCTTACCTATCCAAGCTAACATCAGTCAGACAGGTTGAAATTAAAAAAATATCTGGCATTAACCTTATGGTAGAAGTGACATTGCTTGGTGATATAGAGTCGGTTAAAACAGGTATTCGTTTTGATGAAAGGATGGTGGAGCTTGATAGTTTACCTGCTGATCCTTTCAGGGAAGAGATTGAAGAAATTCGAAAACAGGAGCAAGATGCACTGTCAGCGGCTTTAGATGACGCCAGAAAAAAGCTTGCTGAAGCTAAAAAGATTCAAGGGGAAGCTTTGAATGTCGATTCGGGAGAAACTGGCATCGGCATCGAGCAAAATGCAAACAATTCTGCAGAAAGCATTACTGAGGCAGCAATCAACGTAACTGAACAAGCCAGCGTAATTGGGGATGAAGTACAGGGTAAACCCGAAGCTGCAGCAATATTGGCTGAAACGCCTGAAGCAATGCAGGCCAGAATTGAAGCATTACACAAGAAAATAATGATTATATCTTATCGGTGGATAGAATGACCTGGAGTGTTTTACCAAACCTAATTACATGGATACGTATTTTTTTATTAATACCGCTGACATACCTACTGTTAAATGATAATTATCAACCAGCGTTGATAATCTTTGTTGTAGCGGGTTTGTCTGACGCTGCTGACGGCTTTCTAGCCAAACATTTTGGTTGGGTGAGTCGTTTTGGCGCAATCCTCGACCCATTAGCTGACAAGGCGCTGTTGGTGATTACAGTGGCGATATTGGCTTACAAGTCTCATATCAGCTGGTTATTCTTTTCTGCAGTGATATTAAGAGACATTTATATTATTGGTGGTGCCTATTATTACCATTACCGTTTAGGTCCTTACCAGATGCAACCCAGCTATTTATCCAAGTTAAACACTTTAGTATTGTTGTTTTTGGTGGCGTGTATTCTGCTATCTCAGGCTTATTACAAGTTACCTGATGGTTTTATTGATGCTGTTATCAAGTTATCTTACATTTCAATCATATCAAGCGCGATACATTACACCTGGCATTGGGGTAGAAAGCTGAGAGAAGGGCTAAAAAATAAAAAGGATAAAAGAAAATCTTCTGTCAGCAAAAAAGCTGAGACTAAAATCTAGTCAGCATCAGATGTATCAATTACCTTTAAATATTAAACTCGATTCAAATGCGACATTTGAAAACTTTGTTGTGGGCAAAAATCAACAACTGTTTCATCGTTTGCAAAATCTGATCAATGGTCAGGATGAATTTATTTATATCTGGGGTAGTGAAGGGACGGGTAAAACCCATTTGGCACAGGCCTTGTGTCATTTGTTTGATCAAAACAGTAAAACCCTCATTTATTTACCGCTTAATCAAGCAGAAATAACAACTGATGCACTCGAAGGGCTTCAGTTCGCTGATTGTGTTTGTCTTGATGATGTCAATTCGATTGAAGGCAATGAGCAATGGGAAGTTGCACTCTTTAATTTATACAACAATATGAAAGCAGAAGGACGTAGCTTAATTGTTATCAGTAGCCACTCTCTGACGGATAGTCAGTTTTCACTAGCGGATTTAAAATCCAGATTAACTGCAATGGAAGTGTACAAGCTTGAGTCCTTGACTGATGATGACAAGCTTCAATTGTTAATTAAACGTGCCGATTCTCTTGGTATTGAATTAACCAATGATGTGGCTAAATTTGTGTTGCTTCGTCAAAATAGAAACATTAATAGCCTGATTGATTTTATCGATGAAATCGATCATTTGAGTATGGTTAATAAACGTAAAGTGACCATACCTTTCCTTAAAGAGCATTTTGATTCGTTGTAGTCAAAAGTTTCTC
>JAOUOC010000125.1 GCA_029880585.1 Gammaproteobacteria bacterium | reverse complement strand
TGGTGTTTCCTTGTTATGTCTTTCTTGCCATGATGGCACAGTGGCTGTAGATTCTTTCGGTGGCGCAACAGGCACAACTTTTGTACCAACAACTGCCAATTTGGGTGATATTTTATCTAATGACCATCCAATCTCAGTCACTTATGATGATGTAGCAGATACAGAACTTCATGCTGCGACTACTACAATCACAATAGGTGATGGTGGTGCAGTTTCAGGCACAATCGACAGCTTATTGTTAGCTGCTGGAGAAGTGCAATGCAGTTCTTGCCATGATGTACATAATACCAATGCAGTAACAGGAACCCAGTTACTATTAAAAAGTAATGCAGGTAGTGCGCTTTGCCTAACTTGCCACAACAAATAGTTGGCAGGATAGTAAAAAGCGAAAAGGAGAGCTCTATCGACAAGCCGCCTGTGAGATTATTTCTCCAAGGGGGTTTGTCTGATAGCGGGAGGTTAGGTACACTATAGAAAACTTTTTAAAGGAGTAGCCTGGTTATGCGAGCTTCGAATCCATTAACGTCTGATAGAAACAATAAACCAATTCAACTGATTCAACGACTCGTTCTAATTACCATGGTGGTTCTATCTGGATGTGCCGGTCAACAAATTAAAGAAGTTGTTGTTGAGGATCCTGTTTTTTATCCCTCACTGCCCCAGTCACCACGTATTCAATATTTAAAAACCTTATCCAGCCTTGATGATCTGACAAATGAAGACAATTCTTTTGGTGATTTTTTATTTGACGAGGAAGATCAAACTGATAAATCAATAATTCAAAAGCCATATGGTGTTGGTTTTTATGATGGTGCCGTTTTTGTTGTCGATACTCGTGGCCCTGGTTATGTGATTTTTGATCTTAAAAACCAAAAAGCTCACACTATTTCCGGTCACGGGATGCAAAGACCCATTAATATCGCCTTTGATGAAGTGGGTAATAGATATATTGCCGATGGCGCTGCTGGAAAAATACTGATTTTTAACAGTCAAAACAAATTTGTGCGCTCTTTTAGCACAGGAGATGATTTCAAGCCCACAGATGTTCTAATAAAAGGTGATAAGATTTATGTGGTTGAAACCCAAAACCATAGGATTCAGATTCTGGCAAAAAATGATGGCAGAAAATTAACTGAATTTGGAAAGCCAGGTTCAAAAGAAGGTGAATTGTATCATCCTACCAATATCAAATTAGATAATAAAGGCAATTTATATATTGTAGAAACAGGTAATTTTAGAATTCAAAAATTTACTGAAAACGGACAATATATTAGCAGCTTTGGCAAAGTTGGTACTGGAGTAGGACAAATGGCAAGACCAAAAGGCATAGCTCTTGACAATAAAGAAATTATTTACTCAGTAGATTCAGCTTTTAGTGTTGTGCAGATGTTTCAGCCCGATGGAAAACTATTGCTTTATTTTGGTGGAGAAGGAGAAGAAGAAGGAAAGCTGTTATTACCTGCTGATATTGAAATCAGCTATGACAATCTGGAAATATTCCAAAAATATGCCCACCCTGATTTTGTTCTGGAATATGTAAT
The DNA here is from genome assembly GCA_029880585.1 of Gammaproteobacteria bacterium. Lineage (GTDB taxonomy): Bacteria > Pseudomonadota > Gammaproteobacteria > Enterobacterales > Kangiellaceae > Aliikangiella. Next base: position 5,928 of record JAOUOC010000125.1, on the reverse strand, counting down.
AGCAGTTACCAATCAATTTGGTCCTAACAGCGTGGTTTTATACGGTTTTGGCAAGATGAAAGGCATGGATTATATCAATGAGTGAGTTGAATCAGTCTATCCAGCTTTTCACTCGCCCAATAAAAGTGAGGTTATTGCATTGTCTAACAAGAGAAATGAAAAACAATATAATTCATGTTCTCGGTGCATTAAACAATCACCATTAACCTTCTATTGTTCGTTATTTTTAATTATTTTCGGCATCATGCCGACAAATGCCAGAGAAATTGTTTCCAACACAAGCAAAATCTCTGCTTTTAAGTGGACTGATTTTGAGCAGTCAATTGAATTAAGATATCGAGATGACGAACAAACCAGTGGATTAGGCCTACTACAACAACGAAGCTTGTTTGAACAAGAGTATTCCCTTAACGGTAAAGCCTATATCTATCACCCCAATTTTCTAAAACTGGATTTAGGTCTGGCGCCTATTTTCAGACAAGTCGACTTTGCCACTACCTCTGGGGAAAATAGTAGTAGTACCAATGACTACAATCTTTATGCTCGCTTTAAATTTTTAGAGAAAAAACCCTACCCTATTACCTTATTTTACGAAAACTCTCATCCATTTGTTCAATTAAGTTTGACTGACAGATTTGAACAGGAAACAGAAAAATACGGTTTTGATATTAATGTCAGAAAACCTGCTTTACCCTTTAATGTAGGTGTGGGTTCTATGCAATCAACAAACAAGGGTGAAGGGTTTGACGTTAAAATAGATGATGAAATAAAACAGCATTTTATCCGCACTGATTTTTCAACTGGCGGTGATGGCACTGCACGATTGCAATTGACCACCACCGACAAAATCTCAAGTTCCGGTTTTGTCTCACAACCAGTGAATACCATTGAAGTTAAAACAGATTCTCTTAATTTTGATTCCCGAAATTTATATGGTGAAAATAGTGAAATTCAGTTTACCAATAGGCTGACTCAAACCAAAAGAGAGGATGTCAGACCGCTGGAACAATTGCTTTACACACCAAGACTTACCTGGAACCACTCTGATACGCTGAGATCTTATTATCAACTAGATTATTCTGATTCTGATCAGGATGTGGTGTTTTCCAAAACACTCGGAATTCAAAGTGGATTGCATTACAAATCTGATAAAAATACAGAGTGGGATTTTGGTTTTAATATCAAGAATAATGATAACACCGGCTTTGAGCAAAAAAGTAATGGTCTTAATGGTCGTGTTTTGTACTCCATTGACACTTCGGTAGGAAAGCTGAGTTTAAATGGTAACTGGAATCTTAATTCTTTTGATCGCGATGTTGTATCAACGGTTCCTGTAGCTGATTTAGAGCTCTCTTTAGATAACAATCTTGCCCAGTTTTTACCTCATAATAATATTCTCGCATCTTCAATCAGGGTATTCCGGTTAATCAGTGGTAACGAAGTAGAGTTGATTGTCGGTGTAGATACGGCTTGCGGCACAGGTATTGATATTTTGATCACTACCATAGATGCCCGAATTCAAATTGAAAATTGCAATGGTGCAACCGATGGCATTATCTCGGTTAATATCGACTATACCTATGATCCTGGCGGGTCAGCTGAATACGACAATTTAAGTCAAAACTATAATGTCAATCTGGAAATTAATGAATACAACAATCTGTATCTCAGATATTCTGATATTGCGGTTGATATTAAAAGTGGTGATCCGGTGATATCACTTGATGAAAGATCTACTATGGAAATGGGATGGCGTTTAAATTTTCCTGTTACCAAATCACTTAATCTGGGAGGTGAACTGATCTACGAAGATGAAAAAGGCACTTTACTTTCTTTTAATCGTGAAACACTCAATCTTTACGCCAGATATAATACTCGTGAAAGCCAGTTACAGTTTAGCATTCGTAATAATGTTATTGATTATCTGAATAGCCAGCAAGATGTTGACTTGACCCTATACACTCTCAGCCTTAAGATGAGACCATGGAAACGATTTATATTTTATGCTGATTACAATACCCAAAAGGATCAGGGAAGATCGGTAGAGCAAAAAAGCCAATCACTGTCTTTAAAACTGAAATGGCAAAGAGGTAAATTCTCTGTGCTGGGTGAAGCGAATATGGTAGAAGATACCTACAATACAATTACACGTGACAGATCAAGTATTCGAATTAGTATGAAGCGGGATTTTAAATGATGATGTTTTCTTCCAATACAATTAAAACCGTACTCAAAGCCTCATCTTTGGCAATACTCCTGTCTTGCTCCAATACCACCGAAGACTGGACTACACAAACTTCTGGCATTGTCTGGCCAGCCGCGCCAGCTGAAGCAAGAATCAGCCATCTTCGATCATTTTCTACGCCTGAAGAAGTTGGTATTTATCCCGGATTCTGGCAAAGAGTAGGAGAGTTTTTTACCGGAGAAGAAGACCGAAAACTAATCAGACCTATGTCGGTTGCCGTTACTCCTGACAGAAAAATCTATGTGGCGGATCCAGATGTAAATGGCGTGCATCTATTTGACCTTGAAGATGATGAGTATGACTTGATTACAGAAATTGATGGGTACACTTTTGTCTCACCAGTTGCGCTAGCAATTGGTAAAGATAACAGCATTCTGGTCGCTGATTCAGTCCTTGGCAGCATTTTCCAGATAGATCCAGATGGCGATAGGGTAACAAAACTGATTTCAGATAAGGAACTTAAAAGACCTACCGGCATAGCCTACAGTAAAAGCACCGGAAATATCTATGTTTCTGATACAACCAACCATCAGGTACGGATTTATTCTAAAGATGGCATATTAGTAAAAACCATTGGTGAAAGAGGCTCAGAATACGGACAACTTAATTATCCAACCTATTTGTGGCTGGATGCAGATGAAAATTTACTGGTTACCGATTCGTTAAATTTTCGTGTTCAGAGATTTGACAAGGAAGGCAAGTTTCTCAATCTATTCGGACAACCAGGCAATGCAGCCGGCAATCTGGCTCGACCAAAAGGTATAGCAAGCAGTAAATATGGTGATATTTTTGTAGTTGATGCCTTGTTCAATGCAGTTCAAATTTTTAATTCTCAGGGTAATCTGCTGCTTCCTATAGGCCATCAGGGACAACAAGCAGGTGAATTTTGGCTACCTACCGGAATATTTATCACTGATAAAAACGAAATATTTATTGCCGATTCATTCAATCGGCGTGTTCAGATTTTGGGTTATGTGAAGATGTGAGACAGCAGTTATGAACAGTAGTTTTAAAATTTTGATTGTTTTAGCTTTCGCTGTTTTTAGTTCCAGCGCTAAAACAAGTGTGCTAAATACACTGCACAATCTGTCCGCTTCCGGTCCGGGAACGGTAAAAGCAGTTTCAGATCAGCGTGTCTGTATATTCTGTCATACGCCTCATACCAATAATCCGATAGCACCTTTATGGAACAGAGAGCAACCAGCCCTTACCTACATACCCTATACCAGCTCTACAGCTAAAGGAACATTTGGTCAGCCCACTGGCGACTCCCTACTCTGCCTGAGTTGTCATGATGGCACCATTGCGCTTGGCAAGTCCTTTGCAACTGGAGAAATCATTCAAATGGTTGGTGGCAATACCATGCCTGCGGGGATAGGATTATTATCACAAGACTTAAGCAATGATCATCCAATTTCGTTTGTTTATAATTCGGCACTGGCTGCAGCAGTACCAAATGGTGAACTCAATGATCCATCTGTACTTGCATCAACACCTATGAAACTCGATGCCAATGGCGAACTTCAATGCAGTACCTGCCACGATGCTCATGACAATACCTTTGGTAAATTTCTGGTGATGTCAAACCAGAGCAGCGCCATGTGTACCACTTGTCATAACAAGCAAGACTGGAATAATACATTTCATAATTTATCCACAGCAACCTGGGACGGAGTCCCCCCCAACCCCTGGCCTTTTACCAGTTATGGTAGTGTTAATGAAAATGGATGCCAGAATTGCCATCAACCCCATTCAACTGGACAAGGTCCAAGACTATTAAATTATGCAGCTGAAGAAGATACCTGTCTGGCTTGTCACAACGGACATGTCGCCAATGCGACCAAAGATATTGCAGCAGACTTCGCTAAAATTTCCAGTCACCCTGTTGCTTTTACTTCTGGCGATCATCAGCCAGGTGAACCTAACCTGATTAATGGTCCACGTCATGTTGAATGTGTAGACTGCCATGATCCTCATGCAGTTCAGGCTGGAGGATTCCCATCCAGTGCATTGGTAAACATTCCTGGTATTGATGCGAATGGCTTGCCAGTTGCTACTCTAAGCAAGGAGTATGAACTTTGCTATCGTTGCCACAGTGATAATACAAATGCGCCACCTCCAACTGTAAACAGAGTAATTAGTTCCAATAATATACGGTTAAAATTCGATCCCACGACTTCAATATCTTCCCATCCCGTTAATGGCCCACGACGTAATATGGATGTACCCAGTTTAATACCACCCTGGGACGACCCTAATACCCAGATCACTTGTGGTGATTGTCATGGTAGTGATAACCCTAACGTTAAGGGTCCACATGGTTCAAACAATAGTTATATATTAAAAAAGAATTATACAACTTCTCTCGATACGCCTTCTTATCAGACAGCAAATTTTGAGTTATGTTATCAATGTCACTCTGAAACAGTTTTGTTATCTGATCTCAGTTATTTACATACCAAACATACTTCAAAACTAACTTGTAGTGCTTGTCATGATATTCATGGAGTTCCAGCTGGTGGTAATGCAATCAACAATTCTCGCCTGATAAACTTTAATACCGATGTAATATTTCCTAACAGAAATGGGCTGCTGGAGTGGGTCAGTGAAGGACAATATACGGGATCCTGCTATCTTGATTGTCACAGACATAATCACAGAGGTTCTCGTTATTAGCAATTCAGAATATACATATTTTTGAAAGGGGATTGAATAACATAAATAATTATTAGGGGGATAAGAGCTTTTTGTTCAACCGATTATTGCCGTAGATCAAGATGCTTTTTCAGAAAATAACAGATACTATAAGACAAGAATGAGGAATGGTTTTGTGGACATAAAAAAAAGATTACAGACACAGCATCCTGTAGACAGATATGGCTACCAGTGCTTTGTATTATCTTTTAAAAGTCTCCCTCACATATATCTGCTATTTACTGTTTTTTCCTTACTATTAATTCAATCAAGTCAACCGGTTTTGGCACAAGAAAAACCTGCTAACCAAAAAGATTTATTGGCGAACCCGCAATCGATAAAGGGGAAGATTGCTAAAGGTGAACTCGACAGTTCCCAAATACCTGATCCTCACTGGACAAGTGACGGCTGTGTCGCCTGTCATAGCAAAACACCCAAGGGTAAAAACCTGTATTTGAAAAAAAGTAATATCGCACAGGGCTGCAATAGCTGCCACGACTCATTAGGCAATCATGATGATATTCATCCAACAGAGCTAAAGGCTTCTGCAGATATGAGCAGACAGATGCATAAAGACTTTAAACGATCGCTAAAATCGACTAATAATCTTGTAAGTTGTGCTACCTGTCATGATTTGAAAATTCAATGTACGGCAAAAAACAAGCAAAGCCAGCAACTTAATCCTGAATTTCTTCGTCAAGCACCCTATCGATATCGCACTGATTTTTGCTATCAATGTCATGAGGATAAAAGCTATTCAAGACTAAACCCTCATGTTCAACTGGATGCAAAGGGCGAAATTGTGATTGAAAGATGTGGCATCTGTCATCAAACACTGGAAGGACTACCTGATGCCCTGTCTATGGATGAAGTTGACTTTAATATAAAAGATGACTTATCCAAAATGTGTACCGGATGCCACCCCTGGATACCGCATCCAGGAGGCGGAATGAGTTTTTTAACTAAAGTAGACGATAATATTCAACATC
>JAOUOC010000124.1 GCA_029880585.1 Gammaproteobacteria bacterium | reverse complement strand
ATAAAGGCATCAAGTGAATGAAAGCGGTCGGGATCAAGTAAACGTAAACGGGCAAAATGGCTGGCTTGTCCCAATTGTTCAGGCGTGGCGGATAATAGTAATAAGCCCGGTACTTTGCGTGACAGTTTTTCAACATTCAAATAATCCTGTCCGGGATTTTTTTCATCCCATTCCAGATGATGGGCTTCATCAATGACCAGCATGTCCCATTCGCCATCCTGAATCAGAGATTGATCACACTGGCTAAAAAATTCCTGACTACATAAAACCAGTTGTTCAGACAAATAGGGGTTTTCAATTTCAATTGAATCCAGATCAATTGAATCCAGATCAATCGATTCATTCATCAGCAAATCATCCAGACCAGTTAAGGCATCAATGCGATCCTGATCAAAAATATGAAAATGCAGGTTAAAACGTCGAAACATTTCCACAAACCATTGATTGACCAAAGGTTGTGGTACGACAATCAACACACGATGAATACGATGATTGAGCAATTGTTGATGAATGATCATGCCGGCTTCAATGGTTTTACCCAAACCCACTTCATCTGCCAGTAAAACACGCGGCGCGAAACGGTCACCCACCTGAGAAGCTATGTAAAGCTGATGACCGATTAAATCAACTTTTGGTCCTTGCAAGCCATGAATTTGACTGCTTTGCAACAAGCTTCTGACTTGCATGGCATCGTGGCGTAATTCAAACCAGCGAGTGGAATCCAGTTGGCCAGAAAAAAGGCGATCGGAGGCTTTGTTAAGTTGTAAATGATGGCTGAGTTGGGTTTCTGGCAAGGGAAGTAGCTTGTCACTGCCTTCGGCATCCTTGACCATGTAAACGGTTAATCCGTTCAGCTGTTCAACCGATTCAACGACCAACTGCTCGCCGTGATCCGTTTCTATGGTTTCGCCATTTTCATACAAAACGCGAGAAAGCGGTGCGTTGGTTTTTGCATAGGTGCGTTGTTCATTACAAGCTGGGAAGAAAATTGAGACCAAACGGTGATCCAAATCCTGGACTATACCTAGTCCAAGCTCCGTTTCGTTTTCGCTGAGCCAACGTTGGCCAATGGTAAAATCGTTCATGTTACCTGCGCTGTTAAAAACCTAAATCTGTTAAACAGACTATTTTAAGGCGGCGGATTATAACACTTCAATCATACAGGAATAAATGGTAAATAAAACATCTATCCTGTAAAGCATACGAAATTGTTGGCTAATTAACCAGTTTTGGGTATGCTTCATAAAAAATAATACTATCAAGAGGTTTAAGCAGTGGATAATTCAGTTTATCAAACGCCCGAATCAGAAATTAAAAACAAGCATGACAGACAAGGTTCTCCTGTAAAAGCGGTGGTGGTAGCGACACTGGTTGATATTGGTGGCACCATGATTTTCGGAATTTTATATGTGATGGCATATTGGTATTATCTGGAATCTTCCGGTTTTTCTGCTGAACAAATTGAAAAGGCGTTGGCTTTTGATGATCTCACTTCGACCATATCATTAATTGGTATTGTCGGTGGCGGCCTCATTTCACTGTATAGTGGCTATCTATGTGCAAAAATAGTCAATTATGATGAGTTTAGGGTGGTGACCTATTATGCCTGCGTCATGATTGTGTTTAATTTTCTGTTAACAGAAGAAGATACTTCAATCACTCAGGATATTATTTTGAATGTAATCACTTTAATGTGCATTTATGTTGGAGCGTGGCTCTACGTTAGAAAATCTAAAAAAGAAAATAATGAAAGCCGACATGTTTTTTGATCCTCAATTCGATTTTATTCATGTTGCCTAGGGGGATTTGGAATGGATAATTCTGTTTACCAAACACCAGAATCAGAGATCATTAATAAATATGAGAGAAGAGGTTCGCCTCTTAGGGCTGTTGCTTTAGCAGCAATTGTTGACCTTGTAGGCTCTTCTATTATAGCTGTTATATTTTATGCAGTTTATTCAGGATATCTGGAATCTACAGGTATTCCACTAGAGCGACTAGGTGAAGAAGTAGCTAACCTCTCTGTTTTTTCAATAGATTTCTTACCAGCTTTTGTTGCGTCCATGTTATTTGCTATTTATTGTGGTTATTGGTGCGCATTGATGGTTAATTACAATGAAATTAAAATTGTTTCTTATTTTGTGATAGCTGTAGTTTTACCCTATGTTGGAATATATATGTATGACGATGAAATTTTGCTAGAGGAAGATATTATCTTTGCCAATATCAAAGTTGTATTTATATATTTGGGGGCGTTTATTTATATCAAAAAGGGAAAAAAACGGTTAAAGATAATTAAAGAATCTTAAGTAGACAGTTTCTCTCCTAATTATTCTCCATTAAATTTTTAATTTTGATATCACCAACCTGAAGATTTTTTGGTAAATTTTCGGGCATAAAACACTCCAGCAATTCATTTAAAAACTGGTAGCCTTGTTCTGATGCACGAATATTTTCTTTGGAAATTTCCAAAAGCCCTAATGATTCTGCATGTTTAAGTGCGGGATCAATTTGTCCCAATAGCAAACCGGTATGAGCAAAAAACAGATCGGGATGAAACCCCTCTTTTAGTCGCAAAGCATTCATCATAAATTCCAGTGGCAATTCATTCATAGCAATAGCCTTGTTGTTATCAATTAAATCCATTTGTTGATTCAGATAATCTTTGGGATGTCGTCTTTTACTGGTTCTGGTAATGGTTTGCTCATCGGCACGAGTTATTTTTTGATGAGCCCCAGCACCAATCCCTAGATAATCACCAAAGTTCCAGTAGTTCAAATTATGTTGCGAAGGTTTCAGTCCATTCCTGCTGTAAGCGGAAATTTCATACTGCTGGTAGCCACTCTTTGATAACAATTGGATCCCCTGTGATGCCATTTCAGCAATGTGATCATCATCTGGTAATAAAGGTGGTTGTTGATAAAACAGCGTGTTCGGTTCCAGTGTTAATTGATACCAGGAAAGATGCTCCGGTTGTAAATCGATTGCGGTTTGCAGATCTTCAAGCGCTTGTTCGATGGACTGGTTAGGCAGGGCATACATCAGATCCAGATTGATATTATTAAACCCTGCATTTCGAGCAATAGCAAAAGCCTTTTTGGCCTCGTCCGAGTTATGTACCCGTCCCAGAGATTTTAAAAAGTCATTCTGAAAGCTTTGAACTCCGATGGAAATACGATTAATACCAGCGTCATAAAAGCCCTTAAATTTTTCTGATTCAACTGAATTGGGATTAGCTTCCATGGTAATTTCAATATCAGCATTAAAAGGTAAAAGTGCTCTGATACCGGAGAATAATCGTTCATAACTTTCCGGTTGAAAAAGGCTGGGAGTTCCTCCACCAATAAAAATGCTGATTAACTGTCGTCCCCAAACCAAAGGTATTTCTGATTCCAGATCCTGTAAAAGTCTATCGATATATTCCGATTCTGGAATGTTCTGTTTTACCTGATGAGAATTAAAATCACAATAGGGACACTTCTGCACGCACCAGGGGACATGAATGTATAAGGAGAGTGGTGGTAGTTGCGTAATAGCCAAAGAAATATTCCCTATTAGTTCTGATTTTGGTAGATTTTAAAAGTATCTGCAAAACGCTTTAATGCTTTACCACGATGACTCACCGCTGCTTTTTCCTCTGGTGTCATTTGAGCTGCAGTTTTGTTGTGTTCTGGCGAGAAAAAAATCGGGTCATAGCCAAAACCGCCATCGCCAATTTTTTCATCCAAAAGTACACCTTCCCAGCAATCTTGCGCGATAATCGGTGTTGGATCAGCGGCGTGACGCATATACACAATAACACACTGATAGCGAGCCGTTCTGAGTTCAGCAGAAACCCCATGGAGAGAATCAATCAGTTTATTCAGATTCGCCTCGTCATTAGCGCCTTCACCTGCATATCGGGCAGAGTAAATGCCGGGTTCACCATTGAGATAATCGACTTCAATGCCAGAGTCATCGGAAATGGATGGCAAGCCAGTTTGCTCACAAGCATTGCGGGCTTTTTTAATCGCATTTTCCACAAAGGTTAAGCCATCTTCCACGGCTTCCGTGACATTAAATTGAGACTGAGGCACAACATCAATTTCAAATTGATTCAGAATTTCACTTAATTCTTTGAGTTTTTTTTGATTGCCACTGGCTAATACAATTTTTTCAGGTTTCATATTTTTTTGGATGAGCTGCATTCGATTTAGTGATTATATCAGTTAACAGGACTATGGTTATAGTGATTACCTTATGGCCCATGGAAATAAAAATATCGTTGATGTAAAACTAAAAAAGTAATACCATAAAAGTATTACCTGTATGGTCTGATTTAAAATTGGAGATTCAACAAATGAAAGTTACAGTTAAAGGACAGGTTACCATACCAAAAAATGTCAGAGATGAACTGGGGATCATTCCATCAGAAACAAATGTTGTGTTTGTTAAAGAAGAAAGTGGAAAGTGGTTTATTCATAAAGAGCCATCAGGAAAAAAACAGCCAAGTCGCTTCAGACGAGCACATAAATCTGCAAAAATTAATATGACAACTGAAGAAATAATGAATCTAACAAGGAGTTGAGTTTGTCAATTGTATTACTGGACACATGTGTGTTGACAGATTTGGCAGATACAAAAAACGACTGGTTTGAATGGTGCGTTTCTACTCTGGAAGATCTGGATAGTGAAAATAGATTTGTTATAAACCCGATTATATATTCTGAGTTTTCTGTAGGTTTTGACCGGATAGAAGAAGTTGAAAAGTTTATTTCAGCTCTCGGTCTGGGTTTGGAGAATATCCCAAAACCGGCCTTGTTTTTGGCTGGAAAGGCTTTTTTGCAATACAAGAGAAACAGAGGTTCAAAGTCTAATGTATTACCAGATTTTTTAATTGGTGCTCATGCCGCGGTTGAGAATTTTATTTTAATGACAAGAGACAAGGGGCGATATGCAACTTATTTCCCAACTGTTGAATTGGTGATACCATAAGTCAATCTAAAATACTAAAACAATAACTGCGAGAAGATGCATGTTTAAATCTTTTAATAGCAAAAAATCTTATCTTTTTTTCATTCAATTGATCCTTTTTCTTTCTATTTCAGTACAAGCTGGAGAAATCTATACCAGTTTCCCCGACAAAATCGAACCGGATGCCAAATATGTTTTTTATTCTCATGGCTACATTGTCGAAGGCGATAATCCCAAACCGGTTCATCCAAAATTTGGCGTTTATGACTTCCCTGCAATAAAAGAGAAACTCGCCGATAAAAGTTACCATTTGATTGCCTATCACAGAGCGGCAAACAGTAAAGCCGAAGAGTCAGTAAAAAGGTTGATGTCGGATGTTAACAGGCTAATGGCGGCAGGAGTGAAGCCAGAGAATATAACTTTAACCGGATTTTCCAAGGGTGGTGCTATTACCATTCAAACTTCAAGTGTATTAAAAAATGATAATTTAAATTTTGTGATTATGGCGGGTTGCTTCAAAGGACTTGAAAAGCAGCAAGACCTTAAATTTTATGGTCGAGTTTATTCCATTTATGAAACCACCGATAATGTGGGAAGTTGTCAGTTTATTGCTGACAGAAGTGATGAAAAATCATTTAGTGAGTTAGCGATCACTACCGGAAAATCCCACGGTGCATTTTACTTGCCGATAGATGAATGGACTGTTCCTCTTAAGAGCTGGATGAAAGAACATTACAATTAATATTGGTACAAGCTGATTCTTGAGTCATTGCAGCAAATAAGTTATGGTATTTGAAATAATGAATCAAAACTTTTCAGGGATGCAAAATGATCAAACATGAAAAAATCAGTTACGTAGAATTCCCTTCCAGAGATCTTGAAAAGACCAAACAATTTTTCCAACAGGTCTTTAACTGGAAGTTTACCGATTATGGCCCTGATTACACAGCATTTGATGACGAATTTATCAGTGGTGGTTTTTTCCGAACTGAGCAATCATCCAAAACAGAAAATGGTGCTGCACTAGTCGTTTTTTACAGTGCCATGCTGGAAGAAACGCAGGAAAAAATTATTCAAGCCAATGGTTCAATAGTTAAACCAATATTTCATTTCCCTGGTGGCCGACGTTTTCATTTTTGTGAGCCATGTGGTAATGAGTTTGCGGTCTGGTCTGACTTTGATAAGGAATAGAAAACAACAGGCCAAAGCCGCACTGGAAGCCTGCCATGTCATGGACTTGATGGATAGTTTTTCTGCCACAGTGGTAAGTACCATATGGGTTGGACTTGACACAGATAAAAGTGATATTGACCTGCTATTTCAATATCAGGACAGAGAAGACTTTATTCGTGACTGTAAGCAATATTTCAGCCAGCATGAGCAATTCATCGTCAAACATAAAAAGGATTGTGTCATTGTCAGATTTATTTTTCATGATTTCCTTTTTGAATTATATGCCTCTCAAATTCCTGTAGAAAAGCAACCAGCGCATATTCATTTTCAGGTAATGAAAAGGTTATCTGAATTAGGTGGAGAAGCATTAAGGCGATCTATTGTCACACTTAAACATCAGGGGCTAAAAACAGAACCCGCCATTGCAAAGCTTCTCAATTTATCAGGTGATCCTTATGAGCAGGTAATGAAGCTGGCTGATTGTTCTGACGAATCATTGAGTGAATTGATTGCGAAAAATTCTCAAATTGATAATTAGTTATGTGGCCTGAATAATTGCTTTTTAAAACTGATGGGGATTAGAGAGCCAGTTTTATCTGCCTGAATATTCAGTTCAAAAAATACTTCTTCCGCATCTGAAAAAGTATAGGTGGCTATGTAGTAGATGGCTTGCTCTTCCCTGATCTCTTTAAAAGCCAAATCCTTTAATTGGCCTAATAAATTTTTTCCATGACCAAAAACGTGGGCAACAACAGGCTGATCATTTTTGAAAACTGCAATGTTGATGATCCCTGTTCTGCCATTTCGATCAATTTTATAAGAGGCAGCAACTTCGGCAGGTATGTCCGCAGAGTTAAGAGCATTGTAGTGAATGGTGACATCTCCAATGCTATGTTGATTTGCATGAGATAAAGTCGGGACCACTAAAGTGATAATGCCTAAAATGATTGTTGCTGATGTGATGAAGCGAGAATAAAACATAATTAATCCGGATGAAGAAAGTTTAAATCAGGTTATTGATGATTTAGGGTGATGGCAGGAATCTTAGCAAAAAGACTTATCAAGTGAAAGCTGTAAAACATTCCTGATATGTTTAACAGTTAAATAAAGGTTGGCTGAGGCTGAAGTTTTAGCGGAGGCTGACGATGATTATGCGCTACGAGTGAAACTGACAACATTGGATGACGAAACTTCCGGTTTAAATCGATAAAGCTCAACTTTCATGTTATTGGCATTTTCGATTTCATACTCCAAATCATCAATCAGGCGATTTAATCCCTTGATCTTGCCACCAACAAAAGAACGAGACTGTTTTAATGCATCCAGTTCTGATTCGTATTCACTGATACTGC
>JAOUOC010000123.1 GCA_029880585.1 Gammaproteobacteria bacterium | reverse complement strand
ATTCTGGCTCCTGGCTCCTGGCTCCTGGCTCCTGGAACTTATCTATAGCGGTTCGAAATGTGCGGTAAAATGCCTTAACATGGGCGGCTCCCAAATTATTCTGACGCCTTTAAGTTTGTCTTTATTGGTAAATACTTCTTCAAGACATTCAATACAATAATCAATATGACTTTGTGTATATACCCTTCTAGGGATCGCCATTCTCACCAGATCCATGGCAGCAGGTTTTTCACTACCATCAGGTTGACGACCAAACATGACGGTGCCAATTTCACAGGCTCTAATACCACCCAATCGATACATTTCAATGGCTAATGCCTGACCAGGGTAATGTTTAACATCAATATGGGGTAACATGGCTCTGGCATCAATATAAACCGCATGTCCTCCTACAGGTTTGACAATAGGTATGCCTATCTTATCAAGAGCATTACCGAAATAGGCTGTAGATGTAATGCGATAGTTTAAGTAATCCTCTTCCACGACTTCTTCCAGACCAACGGCCATGGCTTCCAGATCTCGGCCTGACAGTCCGCCATAGGTGGGGAAACCTTCTGTCAGAATTAATACATTACGTGCAAGCATCGCCCAGTCATCATCATTGAGTGCCAACCAGCCGCCCATATTAACCAGCGAATCTTTTTTGGCACTCATGGTCATACCGTCAGCATAACTAAAAATTTCCTGAGCAATTTCTTTGGGACTTTTATCCTGATAACCTTCTTCGCGAGTTTTGATAAAATAGGCATTTTCTGCAAATCGACAGGCATCCAGAAACAGAGGTTTCCCAAATTCGTCACAAAGTGCTTTGGTGGCTTTTATATTGGCCATGGATACCGGTTGGCCACCACCGGAATTATTAGTGATTGTAAGCATGACCAGAGGGATTTTGTCGCCATCGGATTCCAGTAATTTTCTGAGCCTTTGCAGATCCATGTTACCTTTAAAGGGGTGCTCAACTTTTGGATCCAATCCTTCTTTTTGAACCAGATCCAGAGCCAGAGTTTTGGTGGCCTCGATATTGGCTCGGGTGGTATCAAAATGGGTATTGTTGGGAATGATTTTGCCTTCTCCACCAACGATTGAAAACAGAATTTTTTCAGCAGCACGGCCTTGATGGGTTGGTATAACATGCTTAAATGGAGCCAGCTCTTTCAGCGCTTTTTCGAAACGATAATAGGAAGGAGAGCCGGCATAGCTTTCATCTCCTCTTTGTAGTGCTGCCCACTGGTTGGTACTCATGGCGCCAGTACCAGAATCCGTCAGTAAATCAACCAGCACATCATCCGAGTGAAGAGAAAATAAATTATAATTCGCTTCTTTTAAAAATGTTTCCCTTTCTGAAGTTGTTGTCATTCTTAATGGTTCAACGGATTTAATACGAAAGGGTTCAATGATTGTTTTCATCATTTTTTCCTTGTTTAGGCGTTACTCCTCTGAAGCAAGGAGTAACTTATGTTATTAAGGAAATTCTAACAAAGAAAAAAAAATAATGTCAGCAAAAACAATAATGTCGACAAAAATATTGTCGGAAATCAATAGTGTCCTGAATAATAGAAAACTACATATTTCTTCGGTATTGACCACCGACCTGATAGAGCACTTCAGAAATTTTACCCAGTGAACAATATTTGGTTGCTTCCATCAGCACTTCAAAAATATTTTCATTATTTAAGGCGGAGTTCCGAATTGCCTGTGACTGGTCTTCAATCTCCAGAGCAAAAGCCTGATGCAGTCTTTGTAACATTTCAATCTGGTAAACCTTTTCTTCTTTGGTGGAACGAATGACCTCGCCAGGAATAACAGTAGGTGATCCTTCAGAAGAAAGGAAAGTATTCACTCCAATGATTGGATATTCGCCCGTATGCTTCAGGGTTTCATAGTACATGGATTCTTCCTGAATTTTAGAACGCTGATACATGGTTTCCATAGCACCCAGCACCCCACCACGCTCACTGATCCTTTCAAATTCAAGCAGTACGGCTTCTTCTACCAAATCAGTCAGTTCATCAGTAATAAAAGCGCCTTGCAGCGGGTTTTGATTTTTATTTAAGCCTAATTCACGATTAATGATTAACTGAATTGCCATTGCTCTTCTTACCGATGCCTCTGTTGGAGTTGTAATCGCTTCATCATAGGCATTGGTATGTAATGAATTACAATTATCATAAATGGCATACAAGGCTTGCAGGGTAGTGCGAATATCGTTGAAATCAATTTCCTGTGCATGCAAAGAACGACCGGAAGTCTGAATGTGATATTTCAGCATTTGAGCTCGACTGTTTGCGCCATATTTTAACTTCATTGCTTTAGACCAGATCCTTCTGGCAACTCGACCAATTACGGCATATTCAGGATCAACACCATTAGAGAAGAAGAAACTGAAGTTAGGTGCGAACTTGTTAATATCCATACCTCTGGCAAGATAATACTCAACAAAGGTAAAACCGTTGGCCAGTGTGAAAGCCAGTTGTGATATCGGGTTGGCACCTGCTTCGGCAATGTGATAACCGGAAATGGAAACAGAATAAAAGTTTCTCACATTGTTATTAATAAAGTATTCCTGCACATCGCCCATTAATCTCAAGGCAAATTCAGTAGAAAAAATGCAGGTATTTTGCGCCTGATCTTCTTTCAATATGTCCGCCTGAACCGTACCACGAACTTTTTGAATGGTGTCTTCCTTTATTTGTTGATATACATCTGCAGGAAGCACCTGATCGCCAGTAACACCCAAAAGCATTAATCCCAGGCCATCGTTGCCATCGGGAATTTCTCCCTGATAGGTTGGAACAGGCAGATTTTTTGCTTTATAAATATTAGCAATCCTTTTTCGGATTTCTTTTTCAAGACCATTTTCCTTGATATAAACTTCACATTCCTGATCAATTGCTGCATTCATAAAAAAGCCGACCAGAATTGGAGCTGGGCCATTGATGGTCATGGATACTGATGTGGTAGGTTTGGTTAACCTGAAGCCGGAATAAAGTTTTTTAGCATCATCCAGACAGCATATGGAAACGCCCGCATTTCCTATTTTTCCGTAAATATCAGGACGATAATCAGGATCATCACCATATAGGGTTACAGAATCAAAAGCAGTTGATAATCTGGCCGCTGGCATACCTTTGGATACATAGTGGAAACGTCGATTTGTTCTTTCGGGACCACCTTCACCAGCAAACATTCGAGTAGGATCTTCGCCTTCTCTTTTGAAAGGAAAGACGCCTGCCGTATAAGGGAATTGTCCTGGGTAGTTTTCCTGCAATTTCCATTTCAATCTGTCGCCCCAACCCTTGTATCTGGGTGCAGCAATTTTCGGGATCGGTTGACCAGCTAAAGATTTGGTATAAGTTTCAACTTTAATATCCTTATCTCTTACCTGATAGGTAAAAACTTCATTCTGGTAAGACTGAACTTCTTCATCCCACTTCTCCAAAAGAAGCGTGTTTTCTTTGGTCAACTGCATTTCTGATTTTTGCAGCAGTTCTTTTAATTCCTTACCCACTAATTCATTGTTGCCAGCAAGCGTCATAGTCTGAGTAATACTTTGCATCTGTTCGGCATAATTAGCTTGTTCTTCAACCCAGCTGTTGTAACTGCGATTGTTTTCTGCAATTTCAGCCAGATAGCGAACTCGATTGGGAGGAATGATATAATTTTTCTCTGACATGGCATCACTGATTTGAAAGCGTGTTTCGAAAGAAACCTTGCTTTTTTCATTCAGTAAGTGAATCAGTTTGAGATAAAGATTATTGGTGCCCGGATCATTAAACTGACTGGCAATAGTGCCATAGACCGGCATGGTTTCCACATTTTCATCAAAACGCTTGTGATTTCTCTGAAATTGTTTTTGCACATCTCTCAAGGCATCCAGCGCGCCACGCTTATCAAATTTATTCAGCGCAATGATGTCCGCAAAATCCAGCATGTCAATTTTTTCCAGCTGGGTTGCTGCACCATATTCAGGTGTCATGACGTACATGGAAACATCTGAATGCTCTTCAATTTCGGTATCAGATTGTCCTATGCCTGAAGTTTCCAGAATAATCAGATCAAATTTAGCTGCCTTGACAACATTCAGGGCATCTTTAATGTGTGGCGATAAAGCCAGATTGGATTGGCGTGTTGCCAATGAGCGCATATAAACACGGTCATTGTTAATGGCATTCATCCGAATTCTGTCGCCCAGTAATGCGCCACCAGTTTTTCGTTTGGACGGATCAACCGAGATAATAGCGATGGTTTTATCTTCAAAATCCATCAGATATCGACGAACCAGCTCATCAACCAGAGATGATTTTCCTGCACCACCAGTTCCGGTAATACCTAAAACCGGAATTTGAACCTTATCTGCCGCAGCTTTCACTTTTGCCAATAAACCTTTATTGGCTTCGGCCTGATTTTCAGCTGCAGAGATCAAACGGCCGATTTCACGATGCTGGTGACAATCAGGAATTTCAGATGGTGCTCTATTGCCTGTTTCAAAATCTGATTTTTTTACCAGATCACTGATCATGCCTTGCAGACCCATTTCACGACCATCATCAGGAGAATAAATTCTTTCTACACCATAATCCTGCAATTCTTTTATTTCATCCGGAAGTATTACACCACCACCGCCAGCAAAAACGCGAATGTGTTCACATTCATTTTCTTTAAGCAGATCAACCATATACTTTAAATATTCAACATGCCCACCCTGATAGGATGTCATGGCAATGGCTTGAACATCTTCCTGAATGGCACAATTCACCACTTCCTGAACACTGCGATTATGACCAAGATGAATGACTTCGCAGCCAGAAGACTGAATAATGCGACGCATGATATTTATTGCTGCATCGTGACCGTCAAACAGTGAAGCGGCCGTAACAATACGAACCTTGTTTTTGGCTTGATAGGAATCCTGATTCATTGGCGTTTACATCTTAATTTCGGTTAAAAAAATAATTAAAGAACAGATAACATGAAAGCTTAACACAAGCTGTATAGTAATATGGCGCGGATTATAACAAAAATCGAGAAATTAGGGTAAGTTTTGCTTGCTTTTTAATAAGATGAAAAGGGAGGATTGACCAGTCAATGTACGTTATTTATAGCCTTTGATAAAGAGCTGTTCAGTTGCAATTCAGTTTGTTAAGTTATACTCTCTTCAAAGTCAGTGTACTTTGCTGGCAACAGGTTTTATCTTTTCGCATAGGGCGATGTTATATCTGGTCCTGATTTGGGGTAGTCTGGTGAACAATTTGATTAAAAACATGAGTAAATACTGCTTTCAGGGTATTGGCGTGTTTTGTCTTCTATTTAGTCTGACGGTTTCGGTATCTGCAAAGGAAAAAGAAGCGCTTAAGTTTGTACCGCAACGTTGTGAAAAAATTTCAGTTAAGGAAGCCATCGAATTAGCCAAAATGCAAATTGAAGGCAAGGTGGTAGGTGTTAAACTGAACGATATCGGTGAACATTCTGTTTATCGGGTAAGAATTCTTGATAACAATAAACGAATGAAGAATGTCACTGTCAAAGCTTGCGAGCAGTAATATTGCAAAAACAAAAAAGATATATAATTAAAATTGCCGGATTTTTGATAGAGGAAACCAATAATGAAAATACTGATTGTTGAAGATGAAGCCAATTTAAGAGAGCGTCTTGTTACCCATTTTAAACAACAGGGTTTTGCGGTTGAGCAGGCAGATAATGGTCGTGATGGACTTTTTCTGGCTTGTGAATATCCAATCGATATTGCTGTTGTAGATATTGGTTTACCAGAGATGGATGGATTGGAGCTGATTGCAAAGTTACGTGAAAAAGGCAAACAGTTGCCAGTTATAGTGTTGACAGCAAGAGACTCCTGGCAGGACAAGGTGGAAGGCTTATCTACTGGCGCAGATGATTATATGGCCAAGCCTTTTCAGTTCGAAGAACTTCTGGCAAGGTGTAATGCATTGCTTAGAAGAACCGCCGGATTTGCTTCGCCTAAAATAAAATTTGCCGATATTGAACTTGATACGATGGCGCAAACTGTCAGTAAGGCGGGAATGGTTATTGAGTTGACAGCCTACGAATACAAGGTGTTGGAATATCTTTTTCTTAACCCCAAAAAACTGGTTTCCAAAATGGAATTAACAGAGCATATTTACGATCAGGATTTTGACCGTGATAGTAATGTACTGGAAGTTTTCATTGGTCGTCTGCGTAAAAAGATCGACCCGGAGCAAACTTCCAAAATTATTCAAACATTAAGAGGTCAGGGTTACAGACTGAATCCCATGTATCTGACTGAATAGTATATGTCATTGAATGTCGGTTTAATTGCATATTATTTTTATAGAGCATTCATTTAATAGAGTATTCATCCTAACAGAGCTAACAAGTTTTTCATGATAAAACACTGGTCACTAAAAAAACGAATAACCATGGTCAGTTTAATGGTGCTGTTGTTTGCCTTTTCAATTATTTATTTTGTAACCAAGACAGCATACACCAATGCCGCGATGATCAGGATTCAACAAAGCCTTACGGCTCAACTTTATGCCTTACTGGATGTTGCTGAAGAGCAGAATGGTGAAATTGTTTTGCCAGTAGTTTCAAGAAATGACGATCTGAACAACCTCAATTCCAGAGTTTTTGCATTTGTTTTTGATTCTGAAGGTCAAGTGATCTGGCGCTCACTATCCAGTGAAAATTTACCGGCTTTACCCAATCATAAATCCTACTATACCACTGAATTTATCACAGAAGATGAATTGGGTACTGGTCAAATATTCTGGGTTGGCGAAGAGGTTTTTTGGGAATTTGATGATGGTAACGAAAAGCAGCTGCTATTTTTAATTGGTGAGAGTCGTACAGTACTCAATGCATCGGTGCGAGAATTCAAGAGAGAGGTAGCTGTTTGGTTGTTTGTTACTGGTACGCTGTTTTTGATTATTTTGGCCTGGTTACAGCACTTTTTCCTGAAGCCACTTAAAAATGCAGAAAAGCAGATAGAGCAGGTTGTTATTGGCGATACAGAGTCTATTTCCGGAGAATTCCCACAAGAGCTTCAGGCACTTACTTCACGTATCAATCATTTGTTAGATGTGGAAATGAGGCAAAAGCAACGTTACCGAGATACTTTGGGTAATCTGGCACATAGTCTGAAAACGCCACTGGCAGTCATTAAAGGTGAACTTAAAAAGCGTCAGGAAGATGAGTTGTTACGCAAACAGATTGAGCGGATAGATGACATAGTTAAGTATCAGTTGAATCGTTCTGTGGTGAGTGCCGGACAAGTATTAAAAAGAAAAATACGTATTGAAGATGAGATTGGCAAAATTGTTGATGCTTTAAAAAAGGTACACAGAGATCGTGGTTTGTCTATCAATCAACAGATTGAAGCGATATTTTTTCCCGGAGAAGCGGGGGATTTTCAGGAATTAATTGGTAATCTTGCCGATAATGCCTGTAAGTGGGCCAGGTCGCAAGTTCAGATCAATATTTCTCAG
>JAOUOC010000122.1 GCA_029880585.1 Gammaproteobacteria bacterium | reverse complement strand
TTGGTGGATTGTCCCAGTTGTGGTAAACCTGATTTAAGTAAATTGGTGTCTGCATCAGGGTTCCGCTTAACCGGTACAGGCTGGTATGAAACCGATTTTAAAAATAAAGCCGGAAAATCCAAATCATCTGATTCTGGCTTGGGAAAATCGACCTCTTCTGACAGCAGTAGCAGTTGATAGCAAGTTAGATGAAAATAAACATAAAATAAGGAAAACAGTGCTCTGTGAATAGAAAAATATATAGCTTCCTGATGATATTGTTTTCCCCGGCAATATTGGCTTATTTACTATTCAGAGCCATCAAGGCGAAGACTTATAGAGAAGGGCTAAAACAAAGATTTGGCTTTTTGCCCGAAAATACAACTTCTGGTGGATTATTGATCCATTGTGCCTCAGTTGGTGAGGTTAAGGCCGCAGAACCTTTAATCCGCCAATTGATTAAACTATCGCAACAACAGCCGAATGTATTTTCTACCATTACTATTTCAACGACGACACCGACAGGTAAGGCGCAAGTAAAATCACTTTTTACCGATCAACTACAACATTGTTATTTCCCTATTGACTGGACTGGCAGTTGCAAACGATTTATCAAGCATTTAAAACCTGATTTGGTATTTTTAATGGAAACCGAGTTATGGCCCAATTTTCTGGAGCAATGCAAGAAGAAATCTATTCCTGTCATTCTGGGTAATGCCAGATTATCGCAAAAGTCTCGTGATAATTATTTGAAGTACAAAAATCTATCACAACCGATGTTTGATGCCATAGCCTGTATTGCTGCCCAATATGATTCGGATGTTGAAAACTTCAGGCAATTGGGCGTTGATGACAGCAAGATAGTAAAGGTTGGCAATATCAAGTTTGATGTTCAGTTGTCGCCTGAAGTCAAGGCAGCGCAAAAGGGGTTACAAAAAGAGTGGCAGATCAATCGACCTGTATGGATTGCTGCCAGCATTCATCCGCCTGAATTTGAGTTGGTTTTAAAAGTACATAAAATTTTGTTGGATAAATTCTCTGATCTGATGTTGATTGCCGCTCCGCGCCATCCTGAAAGATTCGAAGAGTTCAGGCTTGCCTGCCTAAAGTCCGGTTTAAATTTCATTCAACACAGTAAACAGGAAAAACCGCAAACTCAAACTCAGGTCATTATTGGAGACACTTTGGGGCAGATGATGAATTACCTGTCAATTGCTCAAGTGTCACTTATGGGCGGTAGTATGATTGAAAGAGGGGGGCATAATCCTCTTGAGCCGGTTTTATGTCAATTGCCTGTCATCATGGGAATGAGTCGGTATAATTTTAATGAGGTATGTCACATTTTAACTCAGGCAGGTGTGTTATTTGATGCCAGAGATCAAGAACAATTAACCAATACTATCGCTGAGTTACTTGGTAATGATGAAGTACGAGCTGATATCAAGCTAAAAGCCGTTGAGTTAATGAAGAAAAATGGTGGTTGTGTTGAAAAGCTGGTAGCTTTAATTAATGACTATATTGTCCACAAATCATAACGAATCAGGACGAATATCCCTCCACAAGCGATTGCCAATTCTCACCATCAAAATGTTGAATAACATTGTTATTTAATTCCTTTAAAAATGAACGCTTTAATCTTTCCAGATTACTTTGCTGCCAACTGGCATGAGGAGCTGTTTTGTAGCATTTATCAAAATCAATCAACCAAAGCTTTCCCTTTTCATCCAGTAAAATATTATGTGCATTCAGATCAGCGTGTAAAATTCCGGCGAGATGAAATTGTCGAACCATTTGTCCGATATGCCTCCAAACAGATTTTTCCAAAGGCATTTGTTTAAGATACTCTACCAGATTATTGGCATTATCAATTTTTTGAGTAATGATGTCGGCAGTATAAAATATGCCGTCACGTTTTATTTGGGCAGCAATAGTTTTGGGGACTGGCAAATTCGATTGTAACATCAGTTGGGTTAATTTGATTTCTTGCCATGCACGGGTATTTTTGACGCCAAGGTAAAAGTATTTGTCATGTAAAAATCTGGCAACCATACCACCACGATAGTAATGTTTTAAAACCCAACTCTCACTCGTTGCAGTAATAGATTCACTATTTAAAAACCAGGTTGTAGATCGTCCTTTTGAGAAGCCGGAAATTGCATTGCGTTCTTTCCAGAATTCAATATCAAACCAGCAAGATTCAATTTGTTCTGAAAAAGTTGAACTCGACTCAGGGATGATAAGATGATTTTTGTTTTTTGATAAATGTGTTATTAGCAAGTTGTTATCCGTGATTAAACTGTTTCACATAAAATGATATTTTAAATAGAGCTAAATTGTATTTTACCTTAAAATAGCTGTAAATAATTTTAAATGTTGATATTTTGGAAAGAAAAACACCAACGTGGATAGTCTAATCAAAAACAAACATCAGACTCATATCATCAACCCGGAAACATTTTGTGTTTTAAGGCTGTCTGCAATAGGCGATGTCTGTCATGCAGTTGCCAGCGTTCAGGCGCTTCAAAAAAAGTATCCTAATGCCAAAGTTACCTGGATTGTTGGCAAAACAGAGTATCAACTGGTAAGTGATTTACCTGATATTGAATTTATAGTGGTTGATAAATCTGATCGATTAAAAGCCTATTTACATTTAAGACGCTTGTTTAAAGACAGGGTTTTTGATGTGTTGTTACATATGCAGGTGTCAATCCGATCCAGTTTGATTGCTGCTTTGGTTAAGGCAAAAGAAAAGTGGGGTTATCATCGAAATCAGGCAAGAGAATTTCAGTGGCTATTTACCACTCACAAAATAGGCGATCAGAATGGATCTCATGTGGTGGAATGTTTTATGGATTTTGCCAGAGTTATGGGGGTTGACAAGAATTCACAGGTAGATTGGCAGGTTCCCATTTCCAAACCGGTGTTGAAATGGCAACAGTCGTTACTGAAAAGTCATGGAAAATATGTTGTGATTGCCCCTTGCGCCAGTAACTTTGAGCGTAACTGGTCGATGGAACGCTATGTAGCTTTGGCCAATTATCTTCACCAGAAAGGCTATTCAGTGGTATTGTGCGGTAGTCCAAAAGAAAGAGAGGAAACCTTCGCTAATATTCTGCAAAGCAAAGTGGATTTCAAATTGACCAATCTGGTTAGTAGAACTTCGTTAAAGCAGCTTTTGGCTGTACTCAAACATGCAGAAGTTCTGATAGCACCAGATACCGGACCTGTTCATATGAGTGTAATGATGGGAACGCCAGTTTTAGGATTATATGCCCACAGTAATCCCCTGCGAACAGGACCGTATAAGTATCTTGATTATGTGGTTTCCTGTTATGAAGAGGTCTTGCAGATGAAGACGGGCTTACCGAGCAATAACCATTTCTGGGGTAAAAGATTAAAAGGTAAGCATTTGATGCAGTTGATTGGTTTGCAAACTGTGATTGAAACCTTTGAGCGAATTGAGAAAGACTTTAAAATATCAGCGAAAATCAAAAAGAAAGTTACAAGCTAGAATTTCCAGTACCCCAATTTTTTCCTCAGTTTCAATTTTCTGATTATGTTCAGTGGTTTTTTCTTTTGTTGTGACTCATTGATGCATTGGTCTATAGCTGCCAATATTCGCTCAGCTGATTTACCGTCCTGATAAGGATGAATCAATTGATTTTCATTTTTTATCTTGTTCATTAGTGATTCTGGTTTTAAAAGCGCTTGCGATATTGATTGTTCAAGTTCATCAGGACTATGAATATCAATCAGATAATCATTTGGCTTGGCATTGTTGATGGTTATGGCTGGTTTGTTAAGTAGTAAAAATTCCCCAATCACTGATGAGGTATCGGAGATTAAAATATCAGCACGTTTCAACAGTGGCAATATAGAATCAGTGTCGATAATTTGCAGATTTTCACATTCAATTGCGCGGTATAAATCTATCCATTCCTTTTTCATTTTTGGGTGAAACTTGACTAACCAATGATATTTCCTTGACTTAACCAATCGCGAAATCTCATCAAACGCTTTAACAGCACAGGTCAGGTTCGGCGAAAAGGTTGGCGCAAACAGAATAACCGGTTTTTTTGTTTGCAACTGATAAGGTTGGCAGGAAAACAAGGGATCCAGTTTCGGCCAGCCTGTTTCAATCACCCTGAAATACTGGTGTTTTTTAGCCAGCTGATTAAATCTTTGCGTCGTAATCTGTCCATGGGTACAGTAAAGATCAAAAAATCCGCGAATAGCAAAATGTCCCTTTTTCTTCCATTCCAAACCATGAAAAACCTGTACCTTTAGCCCTGAAATAAAATCCGGTACCAGATTGCCAGGTACAATTACGGCATCTGGTCTATAGTCAACAGCGAATTGTATATCCGGCAAAACAGTTTGAGAATCTGAAAAATAATTAAAATCAACTTCGCTACCTTCTACAAACCATACACATTGATTTCCTTGTACCATTATCGCTTCTTCAATAGGGCGAAGAATTTCAAATGCGTAATTTTGTGAAATGTAAAACAGATATTTTTTTTTCATGTGGATAAACTTTTTTTTACAAAATAAGTCTATCATGTATGATTATTAGAAGCAGTTAGTTTTTACACAATCCAGTCAGTAAATTTTTATCTCGAACTGATATAGGTCAATCGTATGTATGATCAAATTAATAGTATCAGCCAATTGTTTGCAATGTTTTAGATTTGAGAAATTGTATTATGGTTAATTCACCAAGTCCTCTATTTTGTTTTAAAGTGTTTATTCGATTTTTTCTTGTTGGATTATTAACGTTAAGTTTTTCACGATTGCTGCTGGTTTTATGGCAATTTGACCGTGTTTCAGCTACAGATGGCCTGTGGTTTATTATGTTTCAGGGGATAAGATTTGATCTGATCAGCCTTTCCTTTGTGGCATTAATACCTTTGCTCATAACAAGCATTTTTAGCTGGCATGATAATTTTTCCAAAAGGGTAAGCAACTTTAACAGAATATATCTTTCAATTGGTTTTGGCTTGTTGGTTTTTCTGGAAATGTCTACGCCTGATTTTATCAATCAATATGGTTTGCGTCCTAATGTATGGTTTGTGGAATATTTAAAATATCCGGCAGAAGTTTTATCCATGTTGTTCCATGGTTATTTTATTTCTTTTATATTGGGAAGTCTCATTTCATTTGCTGCAGGTTATTTTTTCTATCGAATGAATAAATCATGGCAGTTGGAACAGAGTGTTGCCACATTGAATATTTCAATTCCTCGTGCCTTATTAACCAGCTTTGCAGTTTTTATATTTCTGGCATTTTCCATTCGTTCTTCATTTGGCCATAGACCTGTTAGTCCCAGTACCGTTACTTTTAGCCATGATCAACTGGTCAATACCCTTGCAATGAATTCTTTTTATTCTGCAAGTTACGCAGGACTCAAGCTTATTTCGGAATCAAATGAAAGCAAACCTTATCAATCGATGCCTGTAGATAAAATCAAAGCAGTTGTCAGAGATATGATGGCTGTGAATGAGATAGATTTTGTTTCTGACAAGATATTTACCCTGCATAAAAATAAGGCTTCAGTTAGTCATAAAAAGAATCTGGTCATCATACTTGAGGAAAGCCTCGGTGCTTACTATGTTGAAAGTTTGGGCGGAGTGGCTGTTACGCCTAATCTTCAAGCCTTGGGAAAGGAAGGGTGGTGGTTTGAGCAAATGTATGCCACAGGCACAAGATCGGCCAGAGGGATTGAGGCTATTATTACAGATTTTCTGCCAACGCGTTCCAAGAGCACAATAAAGCGCAGAAAGAGTCAGGATCATTTTTTCACTATTGCCAATTTGTTAAAAGAGCAGGGATATAAAACTGATTTCATTTATGGTGGCGATTCAACCTTTGACAATATGAAAGGTTTCTTTTTGGCTAATGGGTTTGATGAAGTATTTGATCAGTATGATTTCACATCAAAGCAATTTGAAACATCCTGGGGCGTGAGTGATGAAGACTTGTTTGCAAAGCTTGATGAATCCTTAATGCAAAAGAAAGCAGAAGAACCGTTTTTTACTTTTGTGTTTACAACATCCAATCATGATCCTTACGAATATCCCGATAATACTATCGAGCCTTATCAAGGGATGGCTAGAGCACCTGAAAGTGCAGCTAAATACGCTGATTTTGCGTTAGGCAAATTCTTTGAGAAAGCAAAAGTATCTGAATACTGGAAAAATACAGTTTTTTTGGTGATAGCCGATCATGCTGCCAAAGTTCGTGGACATGATTTGATTTCTATGGAAACTTTTAAAATACCGGCCGTTATTGTTGGAGATGGTATTGAATCTAAAAATATAAAGCGAGTTGTTAGTCAGATAGACATACCACCAACTTTGCTATCTCTTATTGGCGTTGAAGCAGCTAATCCTATGATCGGCTACGACTTGACCCGAGAGGATGTGGAAAAACTGCCCCAAAGAGCGATAATGCAATATGCGGATATTCAAGGTTATAGAGAAAACGACCATATGATTGTTTTTCAGCCTGATAGCGAGCCATTGCAATTCAATATATTGGATAAAAAGTTACAAAAGGCAGAAAAGATTGATCCTGTCTTGTTGGAACATGCGGTAGCCTTTTCCAATTTACCATTGTATTTATATGAAAATGAGTTGTATCATCTACATGAATAATCAAAAATAAAGTTTATGTCCTAGTTCATGGCTCAAGATTCTTATACTACAATTGTGTCAGCTGTCATTCAACAGGATGACCAATTCCTGTTAGCTCTCAGAAAAAACACCCGTTTTTTCCCGGATCACTGGGCGTTTCCAGTTGGTCGTGTTGAGCCAAATGAAAATGATGTGGATGCCATGCGCAGAGAGCTTTATGAAGAATTGGGTATTCAGATGCTCGATTGTGATTACTTAACCACACTTTATGATCATAACGAAAAAATACAGCATACGGTTTTTTTAATTCTTGACTGGGCTGGTGAAGTTATTAATCAGGAACCTCTTTTGTGTGAGAAAATAGACTGGTTTGAACTGGAAAATTTGCCTTCACCACTAACGCCAGCAACACAAAATATTATCACCAGCCTTGAACAGGATTAAGATATCAGGTTTAATCACAAATCTGTTGTTTCCCGATAAATAGAAAATTATTCAGATAATTTACATTAAGCAGGTTGTAGAATGTACGAAAAAATCCAAAAAGCAGTTAAACAAATTGAGGGTGTTGCTCACAGAACACCAGTGGTGACATGTTCCACTCTGAATGAAAAGCTGGGCGCTGAAATATTTTTTAAATGCGAGAATTTGCAAAGAGTAGGGGCTTTCAAATTCCGAGGTGCCTACAATAGTATGTCTCAGCTGGATGACGTACAAAAAAAGGCAGGTGTGATCGCTTATTCATCTGGCAATCATGGTCAGGCAATTGCCTGTTCGGGTAAGTTACTCAATATAAGTACGGTTGTTGTGATGCCTAATAATGCGCCAGCAATAAAGAAGCAGGCAACCAAATCCTATGGTGCCAAGGTGGTTGAGTAT